>JAOAHF010000010.1 GCA_026415355.1 Brevinematales bacterium | reverse complement strand
GTATCTATCATCTCACGATGAAGTAGCCAATGGTAAAAGGAGACCTGCTGCAGACTTAAAACATAGAGGTTGGGGTAATGGTGAATATGATGCTCAATACCAAACACTCACAGGACTTGCGACTGCTATCTTTGCAAGAGGAATACCTATGATATTTATGGGCGATGAGATACTTGAAGGTTATTATTCTGGAGACCAAGAGTGGTTTAGAGATGATGTTCCGATAAACTGGTCTAAGATAGGGAACCCAAGAGTCACAAATACTTTGAGAGCGGTTAGAGACTTAATAAAGATAAGAAAAGAACGCGTAAATAAACCTTGGTATGTCCCTATAACAATACATCATAACCCGGGCAACAAAGTAATAGGTTTCTCTAGGACACCTGGTGGTAGTGATGATATTTATGTGATAATCAACTATGACAAACAAAACTATTCTTCTTATGATATTCCATTCCCAAGTTCTGGAACTTGGAATTTAATCTATGCATCACCTAGTAGTGCTTATGGAGATATTGAGGATGATATTTATTTGACAGGAAGTGTAAGCTATTCCGGTGGAAATGCTAATATAAAAATACCTCGATACGGTGTTTTGATATACAAAAAGGAGTAATTCTTAAAAACCCTAGTTGAATAACTAAAAGTTTGTTATCCAAAATACTAAAGTGCCAATACTAAGGAAAAATGAAGTAAAAGACTATAATAATAAGGAACCCTTTGTAATATACGACGAAGGAAATTATTACGGAATATTCAAAAAAAAAGAAGGCAAACTAAATAGTAAAAGTATAGTTTCAATACCTGAAAATGTTTTACCTTATGATCTCAGATGGAACTACAAATTGATCTATGATATCCTATCATTTAAAACAAACTACAAATTAAAATTCACTTTTCTAGAAGTAAAAAATAGTAATGGTAAAATTTCTTATGAAGGGGTCTGTTTCATAAATGCAAACATTAGCAAGATAACTTCATCCATAGAAATAGATCTAGAAAAAACCATTTTCAACACAAAAACAATTAGTAATATATCAAGAAAAACACTTAAACACTCAATACTAGGAATAATTCCTCAAGAAATCCAGAAAGTTATAAGAAACACTCAAACACTATACTTACGTACCCACGAAGAAATATCTTATATACCTTTTGAAATACTCTTTGACATTTTCGGAATACTTGTAAAGAGGGTTTTCTCAATAAATAAAAACAGAATAAGTTCAGGTTATAAGAATAAGTTTCTTATTCTATTCAAGGAAGACAAAAGATTTAAATACATACAAGAAGAATCAAATGAAATATACAAAAAGCTCAAAAATAACTTTACTGTTGAAATTTCGAGTGATATAAAAAGTGTAGAAGACCTTGGTGTACTATTTGGTAGTAACGATGTTGTATTTATTTCAGCCCATACTAACAATAGCGGAATTGAAATTGGCGATATTATATTAAACAAAAAAAGTATAAAACATATACATACTCCACCTAAATTTGCTTTTTTTAACAACTGTCACTTTGGAGAAATAGAAGATGTAGTAAGTCACCTAATAAATAGTGGTAGCATAGAGATAATTTACCCTGCTTTCAAAGTACCAGACTCTTGGCAAACTAAGTATTTCTCAACTACTTTTTTTGGAATAATCTCAGAAACCTACGACTTCGACTTATCGTTCTATATAACATCTTTAATATCGAAAAATAAAAACTACTACAATCACCTTCTATACAGGATAGCCTGCTAGAGATATAACAAAAACTACTTTACAATCTTGGATATTATCTTTCTTATTTTAGATGCTTTTTCGAAATTTTCTTTAACAACTTCAATCATCATCTTGTTAGATAGGTAATCTTTGAATTTTTCTTTTATATATATTTTTCTAAAAACTTTAGGTACCCTACCTTCAAAAGTTGCTGGTTTTCGTTTAATTTTATTTCCGAAGAAATCGATACAGTGAATACATCCCATATGTTGGCTTCCAATAACATCTTCAAGTGATGTATTACAATGCGGACACAACATATTGTTTTTCTTCATATTATTTTGCTTCTCAGGTTTATTATCGTTATGCTTCTCAGGTTTATTAGAGGCTATCATATCTATTATGTTTTCAAATGAAAGTATTTCTTCCTCAAATTCTTCGATATCTTCATTATTTCCTCCAAGATTTCTTATAATATTTTTGTTTATCAGGTCGATAATTCCACTTATAAGATTATCAACATTCTCTATATCTAGGCCAAACTTGTTTATACAATATTTACACAAGTGAACATTAACCTTATTTCCATTATTGTGAAGGTTTATACTTATCATACTTTCATTAACACCACATATAGAACACAGCATAAGTCGCCTCACTATATAAATAATAATACATAGTTCAGTAATTTACAACTGTTTTTACTATCAAAGCACAAGGTTACAAAACTCTACTACTAACACTTTCAGCACCTAGCTTTTAGCTATCTTTGTATTAAAGCAAAGTTCCCCATTTCTGCAAGTAGAGAAGCACCGGACTAAAACTTAAGGACTTTTATTGAATATTCACTGTAGTTTTTTTAAAATAAACCAAAAGTGAGGAGGACAATAATGGGAAGGTTATACCTAGCAATCATGATAACATTGGTTACATTTAGTTTCATATATGGGCAGGATGTTTCTGAAGTTATAACTATATCAGATAACGACAATAAATGGTGGACAACCCCTATTAAACATGATAAATTACCAACTTGGCATAATTCAGTAGGTTATGAGATATTCGTTAGGAGTTTTTATGATAGTAATGGGGACGGTATAGGAGATTTTAACGGTATTATCCAAAAGCTTGACTACCTCAAATCTCTAGGTGTAGACTACATTTGGCTCATGCCAATACACCCTTCGAAAGAGTATCATGGATATGATGTAATTGATTACTATGATGTAAATCCCCAGTTTGGAACAATGGCTGATTTTGAAAATCTGATCAAAGAAGCCAAAAAAAGAGGTATAAAAATCATACTTGACTTTGTTTACAACCATACATCAAGACACCACCCTTGGTTTATTGATTCAGCTACAAACGAAAACTCAAAATACAAAGATTGGTATGTTTGGAGCAAAGAGCAACCTGCGGGAGATTGGCCTAATCCAACAGGACAATCAAAACAAAATGTCTGGAATAAATTTGACTTCATAACAAATGCATACAGATACGGATGGTATTTTTACTCAGCATTTAATTTTGGCATACCTGATCTAAATCTTGAAAACACAAATGTTGTAGCTGAACTGAAAAAAATTGCTAAGTTTTGGATCGACAAAGGAGTTGATGGATTTAGATTAGACGCAGCTAGATTTGCAATAGCAAAAGGCCCAGACAAACAGGCAGATACTCAAGAAACAATAGAGTTTTGGAAAGACTTTATGGCATACCTAAAGAAAATCAAACCAGACATATATGTTGTATCAGAGATATTTGCAGGACCTAGTATAGTTGAAAAATACTATCAAAGTGGCAAAACCTTCGATAACGCTTTCAATTTCGAATTCGCAACATCATTCGCTTTACCACCATTAGTTGCTTCAAAATCAAAAGCAGCAATCAACGCGCTAAACGGGTGGTATAATAATAAACAAATACCTATAACATTTCTATCACCATTTTTGTCAAACCACGATACAGGAAGGTTTGGTAGTAAGATAAGGAACGATGATGCAATAAAGATGGCTTTGGCTATGCTATTAACAACACCCGGCGGAATGCCGTTCCTGTACTACGGAGATGAAATAGGTCTACCAGATGATACTAAAGTACTAATAGGTGACGGAGATAGAAGAAGTATAATGCTCTGGGATGACACTAAATTTGGAGGATTTACAACAGGTCCCAGAATATGGCATGCAAGATATAATCCAATCGAAACAAATTACTCAGTAAAAATTCAAGAACAAAATTCCAACTCAATTCTAAATTTCACAAAATCTCTGATTAATCTAAAAAAGAACAAAACAAAAGCATTTTACTCATTCGCTGATTTCAAAGCACTGTCAACCAGTAAAGACACAATATTAGCATACGCCAGGAAATATGATAACGACTACGCAATAGTAGTATACAACCTTAGTAAAAGAGACGAAATACAAACATCATTAGATATACCTTCATTGCCTAACAATATTCGTTTTACTGAAGGATTAAGCTCCCAAGGTAGTGATTTAAAACCAATAGGAGAAACATTATCTCAATCAAAGAAAGTAGATATCAAACTAAAACCTAGAGAAGTAATCGTATTGCTATTCACAATACCTCAGCAGAAAACTCGCTAAAGTTGATACCTATAAAACCATGTTATAATGCTTTACATTACGAATTTAACACTTCCGAAAATAAGCCTTATGAGTAAGTTTTTAGATATACTAAAGTATATGGTTCTATTCATGTTATTCACTAATTTTCATAGTTTTAGCCAAATAGGTATACAATCAAAATACATAGAAGTAGTGATGGATAGTTCAAGCGGGAGATTTTATATATCAACTCTCACGGGAGATCCAGATAATCCAAATGATGACAAAAAAAAGATACTTTTTGATAAAATACCACCTACTACCTACCCATCGCTAATCGTTGATGGAGAGGGATTCGCTGTAGGTATAGACAATGGCTATTTTGAAAACAAACCTGGAATAGCAAAAAACAAACTTACATGGACATGGAGACCAAAAAAGTTTGATAAGATAAAATTAATACAAGTACTAGAAATCGTCACAAACCCATTTACAATGAGAGACGACATGGTAAGAATAAGCTATATTTTAGTAAACGAAGATAATAAAGAAAGAAAAGTTAATGTGAAACTACTCCTAGACACAGTTTTGGGAGAAGGAGATGTCGAACCATTTTATATACCATTTTATGGAAAGATTGACAATGAGACAGTCTTCTATGAAGCTAATATGCCTTATATATGGTACTCTTTTGACTCAATAAAAACACCAAAGGTTAGAACAATGGGAATCGTAAGTGGAATAGGAAATGTCTCAACCCCATCCATGTTAGTATTTGCTAACTGGAGAAAGCTAGATAGAGAAAAAGGGTACTACACACCAGAAGTAGGAAGTAGCCTAGGAGGTGGATTACTCGGAGGAAGAGATTCAGCAGTATGTATATATTTCAAAGAAACGATCATTAAACCACAAGAGTTAATATTATACTCAACTATGTACGGAATGTATGGAGATACATTAAAGAGATTCGACAATTTTTCGGCTTCACTAACAGCACCAGAAGAAGTCTCAAAATTTCCTTTCAATACATCACTATTAATAGAAAATACATCTGGGGTAGATATAAGAAACCTTAAAGTAGAAATTCACTTAAACACCAACTATTTCTATACCACAAACTCTACAACCTTCTTTATAACAAACTTCAAACAAGGAGAATCAATTACTTTTTGTTGGGAAATATTTAAGAAAGATAATGTCACCGATGGAGAATATGAAATAAAAGCAAAAATATCAGGTTTAGCAATATCAACAAACATAGAAGGTGAAATATTTAGAAAGTTCAAAATAGTTGAACACACTAATATCCAGCAAATTGATACAAAAGAACTTGGAATAAAGCAAACTAATATATCTACCAACTTTTTGCAAACAAATGTATTATTAGTAACTAACTTTTTTACAAACTACATAACCAATACAACATACATAACAAACATCTACAATTACGTACCTCTCGATAGTATAGAAAATGTAAAGAATATAATCTATAAACTCAATAAAGAATTAGACTATCTCATAACAACATACTACATATCCACAGATCCCGAAGAAAGAGAAAAAATCAGAGATAGAATAAACCTAATAAGGCAACAAATAGAAGTAGAAAAAGAAAAACTAAAATCTCTAACAGAACTTCGGCGATAACTATATAGCAACATCTTTATAAACTAAACACAAAATTTAAACCTTAAACTTCTTAGTTTAACTTGAAAAGAAGACAATTTCATATTTAAAATGAGTTGAACTTTAGAGAGGATTTTATGGCTAGGTCGGTTAAAAAAGGTCCTTTTGTTGATAAACATCTATACAAGAAAGTTTTGGAGATGATAGAGAGGAAGGATAAAACTCCTATAAAAACTTGGTCAAGAAGGTCAACTATAATACCTGAAATGGTAGGGTTAACAATATCGGTTTACAATGGTAAAACATTCATACCTGTCTATATAACTGATCAAATGGTAGGACATAAACTTGGTGAGTTTTCTCCAACTAGAATATTCAGAGCACACGGTGGTAAAAAAGCAGAATTACAAACCAAATAGGAGGAATCTATGGAAGGTATATGTAGGGCAAAGTATCTAAAGATATCACAAAAAAAGATGGTTAGGTTTATAAGCGTAGTCAGAGGTAGAAGATTAGATTTAGTTTTAGCGTACCTTGAGATGTTACCACACAAAGGAGCTAAGTTTCTTTATAATGCTATAAAGTCTGCATATGCTAACATGGTCTACAAAGGATCAAAAGCTACCTTGAAAGATGCTTTTGTTAAAGATATAAAAGTAAATCAATCATTCAGCATAAAAAGAGTAATACCTAGAGCAAGAGGATCAGCAGATATTATAAAAAGAAGATTTAGTAGTATATATGTAGTAGTATCTGACGAAGTTACAAAGGAGGAATAATATGGGACAAAAAGTTCATCCATTTGGTTTAAGAGTAGGAATATCAGAAAAATGGCTTTCTAATTGGATTGCATCAAGCAGAGAAGAGCAGGTTGAAAATGTGCTACAGGATGCTAAATTGAGAGAATTCATATTGAAGAGGTACAGGTTGTCTGGTATTTCAAAAATAGAAATATCAAGATTCGCATCAAGAATCGATGTTATAATATACACATCTCAACCAGGTATCATAATAGGAAAGAGAGGAACAGAAATAAAATTACTCGAAGAAGAAATACAAAAAAACGTACTCAAAAACTCAGATAAAGAACTAAATGTATCCGTTGTTGAAATAAGAAGACCCGACACAGATGCACAAATAGTTGCAGAAACTATAGCTAAGCAAATTGAGATGAGAATACCTTACAAGAGAGCAATGAGAAGAGCATTACAAAGAGCAGTTGACGCTGGAGTAAAAGGAATAAGAATAAGATGTTCAGGTAGATTAGGTGGGGTCGATGTCGCAAGATCAGAAGAACTAAAATTTGGTACCGTACCACTTAGTACCTTAACCGCAAAAGTCAGGTATGGCTTCGCAGAAGCAAATAGTACTGTAGGAATAGTAGGTGTAAAAGTATGGATATATGAGTAAAGGAGGTGTATTATGCCATTATTAAGTCCTGCAAATCCAAAATGGAGAAAACCACATACTTCTAAATTAAGCGGCGTAGCAACTGATACTCTATTATCTTTTGGTGAATATGGCGTTATAGCACTCGAACCAACCTTCCTAACAGATAAACAAATAGAAACAGTAAGAGTATTACTATCAAGGCAAATGCCAAAAGGTGGTAAATACTGGATAAGAGTATTTCCAGACAGATCTTACACCAAAAGACCACTAGAAACAAGAATGGGTAAGGGTAAAGCAGATGTCGATCATTGGGAAGCAGTAGTCAAAAGAGGTAAAGTTATATTTGAATGGATAGGAACAACAGAAGAAATTTCTAAAAAATTAGCAAAAAGTATTTCTGCTAAAATAGGTATAAAAGTTAAATTAGTTAAAAGAACAGAAATAATATAGGAGAGAGGTCTATGGCTTTCACAAAAAAAATAAAGCAATTATATGTTAACATGTCTATTGAAGAACTAAAAAAAGAGCTTGAAAAATTTGCATCTGAATATAACTCCATGATCATAAACAAATCAATAAAATTACCAGACAACCCTATGAAAATAAGAAGAACTAGAAGACTTATAGCACTCATAAACACAATAATAAGAGAGAAAGAGCTCGGAATAAGGAAGTAATGATAGAATTAGTCGAAATCTCAAAATCTTATTTTGTCAACAAAAAAGCCAAAATACTTTTCCAGGATGTTTCATTTGAAATAAAAGAAGGTGACTTTATATCCCTTACTGGAGAGTCAGGTTGCGGTAAAACAACTCTACTCAAAATAATAGCCGGGGTTGAAAATCCCACATCCGGCTATATAGTTTACGATAACCACAGGCCTAGAATATTCAAAGATTTCTTTATATCCAAGTTTAGAAGTAAAAACATAGGCTTTGTGTTTCAAACATTTGAATTAGTTGATCAAGTATCTGTACTAGATAACGTCTTACTACCTATATACATTTCAAATGAATCTAGGTCAAAATATATCGATAAAGCAAAAGAAATACTTAAGTATGTAGGCATGGAAGAATATATAAACAGCGACGTAAGAATACTATCAGGAGGGCAAAAACAAAGAGTATCTCTAGCAAGAGCACTCATAAAATCACCTAAATACATATTAGCAGATGAACCAACAGCAAATCTTGATGAAAAAAATTCTTTGGAAATAATATCTCTACTTGAGAAAATAAATCAAGAACAAAATATAGGAGTAGTATTTATAACACATAGACAAGATGTTATGAATTACTCCAACAAAATAATATCAATAGTAGATTCAAAAGCAATTATTAAAGAAAATAATAAGCATGAACCTAACAAAAACAATATTTCAAAGGTAAATAGAAAGATTAAACGAAAACAGTTAAATAAACAAATTTAAATTTTTTGATCCAAAGTCCAAGAGCACAAAAATTAAATTATCTTAAACACTTCAAATCACAACAATCTCAGAAAAAAAACCTAAACTATGTAAGTAGCAGATTTTCTTACTCTATTCATTATTGAGTATCCAATACCTTTTTCTTCTAACCTCTCAACAAGTATCAATATAGTATTTTCTTTATCAAATATCCTATAAGCAAAAAATAAATTTCTAGCACAGTCTATTATATCGTTTTTACACCATTCCAATTCTACTATATCCTTAATCCCCCAATATTCAAGTAATTTTCTGAGTTTACTTAAGAATTTAGGGCGTCCTAATAATCCTATTTTACCATTTTTATATTCTTTCACAACCTCATAAACTTTGTTTATATCGTTAACCAAAACAACATGACACTTTGGAGAATAGTGTTTATATTTTTGTCCTGGTGATATAGGTTTATCAACATCACGTTCATCAACATATAGTACCTCAACTGGCTTTTTAAATTGAGCTGATGTTACAAATTCTTCAAGATCTTCTTTTGTTACAAATCCAGGTCTAACAATTAGTATAGTAAATTTCTCCGGAGCTTCTTCAACCTTGACTACAGTTGACTCAATACCTATATGAGTTCTACCACCATCTACAATATATGGTATTTTCCCTGAAAACTCCTCTATAACCGTATTTGGATCAGTAGCACTTGGTTTACCAGATATGTTAGCACTAGGTGCTGCTACAGGTACTTCAGAAAGCTCTATCAGTTTTCTAGCTATTGGGTTATAGGGAATTCTAATACCAACAGTGTCAAGACCAGCAGTAGATATAGCAGATATTACTTCTTTTTTCTTAAGAACTACCGTTATAGGCCCTGGAGTAAAGGTATCCAAAATCTTCTCTTCCACTTCATTAGATACACTTGCATACTTATACACTTCATCCTTCGAATGTAAATGCACTATAAGAGGATTATCATACGGCCTACCTTTTAACTCAAATATTTTCTTAACAGCTTCTGACATAGTAGCGTTAGCTCCAAGTCCATAAACTGTCTCTGTAGGAAAAGCAACTACATCCCCCATTTTTAAGCTATTTGCTGGTTTTCGAAGTAAATACAAATCTTTATCAATTTCGTCAACACTAATTCTTACTATCCTAGTTTCCATAACTACCCTTCCCTACCATTAGAATATTTAGGTAATAAATAATTAGAAACCAAATATAAATTAAAAAACAAGGTAAGAGGAATAAATACCATAACCCAAAAAACACCTAAAAGATATCCAACTAAAACTACTACCCCAAAAAGATAATTCAAAATTATACTTAAAACTCTTGATTTCTTTATCAACATCTTTGTACTCTTTGAAGCCTTTATAAGCATAAAAGGTATAATAATACTCCTAGTTGAAGATAAAATAGTATTATTCTTGCCAAAAAATAAACTGAAATATGGCATTTTCATAAGACCTATATCCTTAGGAGAAATCTCTACAAAACTATCCATCACTGACTCATTCTCATCCGAAAACATCCTAGCAAAATCCTGAAACGAAGCTTTAGGTATATTATAGAATATATGAAACTTTTCAAGAAAGAATTTTCTTTGTTCATCAGGAGCATTTAAAAAATCATTAAAATCTATAGCAGAAAACTTAGTTGTATCAACATTCACTATACCAAAAAGCTTATCCAAATCTTTCAACGACATTTCCGTTAAAATGTAAAATCTTGTATTACTCTGTTCTATTTCATTAGTACTGTAACTATATTCCCTAAATAACACCAAAACATACGGATAAAAACTTTGACTTCCTTCTTTTCTAAGTATAACTAGACCATTTCCACTGTTTACTCCAATAATTCTACCAAATTCACTAACATAAGAAGATAAATCCAAAATCCCAAAAACAACATCATTATATCTAAACCTAATAGTTGACAATTCTCGAAGTGAGTTTGAAATACTTACATCTTCTATTTCGTAATTCCTTATAGTTTTAGTATCTAAACCTAGAGATGTAAGATCATTTATAATTGGATTTAGAATCACTTTAATTCCCACATCCTTAGATTTTTGATAAACTGTTCCCACTACCAGAAACGTATCTAATATTTCTTGTGGTAGCTCCGATTGCCTGTACAACACTTTATCAAAACTCAAAATCTTGTTCTTTGAAACTATGTAATAACTTACCTTATTAAAATCAAAGGAAGATAGATCAACTTTAATTATCATTTTCTTTATCTCATTTATCTCAGAAATTCTGCTACTACTAGGTAAAAATACACCATCATTATACAACTTCTTTGTTATCAAATACCTTATGTAATTTAAGATAATATCAAAATTCCTATTTGATATAACATAAAGCACACCCCAAAAAATTGAAAGAGATACCCAAAACTCCTTATAAACGTAGAGTATCAATAGAGAAACTAACACCGATAACAACATTGAAAAAATAGTAGACTTAACATTAAACCTATCCTGCACAGCAGGATAATCAAATATGTTGTTAGGGGAACTCTTATTTATTACAATACCCTTTCCAGAACCTTTGACTATTATTGAATTAGAGAATATAATGTTAGAAAGTTCATATATTTTGAATTCTTTTTTAGGCAAAGTTACGGCACTCTTACCTACTCTCCTTTGCTCACCAAATACCTTGCTTTCATCAACAACTAAGCTATTAGATTCTATAACTCTCAAATCAAAAGGTACTACATCATCTTTTGAAACTAAAACAGTATCTCCTATATTAACATCAGATTCATAAACAACACACACCTTATTATTTTTTACAACTTTCACCATAGGCGAATGGATCCTTCTAAGAGTTATATCAAACTCTATAAATCTTTTAATTATAAAGTAGTACATAGATACAAACACTAGCAATATTAATACACCAACAATAGTAGCTACTCTATCAACTATAAAAGACAATAAGAAAATACTAACTACAAATCCCCAAAACTCAACCCCCAAAGACAATATTAACCTATAAAGAAAGTAAAAACCAACAGAGCCAGTACTCTTAATTTCAAAATGTTTTTTATGTTGTTCAAGATAATCGTAAAGCTCAGAAATCTTAAGTTGAGAAACTAGCAAATAATTGATATTCATAAATTACATGATTAATAGTATTCATTATCATACCATTATTTCAAATTTAGCAGAAGTTACAAAAAAGCTTAAAAAATATCAATAATTTAACCACAATCATACCATTTTTTAGCAACAAATAAGTTTTTAACAAAATCCAGTAAAGCCTAATAATCTAGTATCATAACACCAACAATAATGAAAGTAATACCTAAATTACTTAATAATTTTAGACTTGTCAGAGGATAAAATATGGATTTATCTCTCATAAAAAAGGGTGTTGTAGAAATAATATCAGAAGAAGAACTGATCAAAAAGATAGAAACAAAAGGTAAATTGAGAGTAAAGTTTGGCGCAGATCCTTCAGCACCAGATTTACATCTAGGACATACTGTACCTCTTATTAAATTAAGACAATTTCAAGAGCTAGGACACACTGTAGTTTTCATAATTGGAGACTTCACAGCAATGGTAGGTGATCCATCTGGAAGAAGTACTACCAGAAAAAGACTTTCAAGAACAGAAGTAATAGAAAATGCTAAAACATATCAAGAACAACTATTTAAAATACTAGATAAATCAAAAACAGAAGTAGTATATAACAGTGAATGGTTTGACAAAATAACATTTGAAGAAATATTAAATCTAACAAGTAGATATACCGTCGCAAGAATGCTCGAAAGAGATGATTTCGAAAAAAGATACAAAAGTGGTATTCCTATATCTATTATGGAATTTTTATATCCTCTCATGCAGGGATATGACTCTATCATGGTAAAAGCAGATGTTGAAATAGGAGGTACTGATCAGAAGTTTAACCTTCTTGTGGGTAGAGAATTACAAGTTGAATATGGATACGAACCACAAGTTGTCATAACGTTACCACTACTAGAAGGAACAGATGGCATAAGAAAAATGAGTAAAAGCTTTGGTAATTATATAGCCATTAACGACAACCCACTTGATATGTTTGGTAAAATTATGTCAATACCAGATACTCTAATATTTAAATATTTTGAACTGCTAACAGATTTACCACCAGAAGAAATTGAAAGGCTCAAAAAACTCATGTCAGAGGGAATGAATCCAAGAGATATAAAAGCAATGCTCGCAAAAAAGATTGTATCCTTCTTCTACGGAAATAAAGTAGCTGAAAATGCCAGTATAGAATTTGATAAAATATTCAAGTACAAAGAAATACCAACTGAAATACAAGAAGAATACATACCTAAAGGTAAATACAAAATAGTTGACCTTGTAGTACAACTTAAACTAGCTCCGTCTAAAAGTGAGGTTAGAAGATTAATACAAGGTGGTGGCCTCTACATCAATAACGAAAGAGTAAAAGACAATGAATATGTATTGGAAGTATCATCAGAGGAAATAATAATCAAAGTAGGTAAAAGAAGATTTGTTAAAATCATACCAAACTAGAATATTGTTTCATCAAAACATATTTTGTTGAAGCGGAAGTATCTATCATTCATATTTCATTATGTTTGTATAGAATCACTCAAAGTCATATTAGTCATATGAAATATGAAGAAATAGATGACATAATAGTTATACAATTACCTAACGCCATGAATATTTCAGAATCAAAAGATTTTAGTAATCTGATGGAGTTTTTGATACAAAAAGGTTTTTCTAAATTTGTAATTGACTTCAGCAAAACAGGATTCATTTCAAGTGCATTTCTAAGCATAATAGTCTCAAATAAAAAAAGACTTTTCGAAACTAACGGTAACATAGTTCTCGCAAATATATCTCAAAACGTAGAAAAAATACTAGAGATAACAGAGTTAATATCATTCTTTAACATATACCCAACTGTCGATGAAGCAATAAATTACTTCAAGACGGCAATTTAACGCATCATACCTAATTATATCTCTAGATTATAGAGAGAAGATCTTTACAAGTTCCGATTATATTACCTTTCCTTTCTTCTTGTAGACTATCGAGAGTATATTAGCAACAATAGAGTAGTATTCAGGAGGTATTTCATCACCTATATCAACTGATGCATAGAGTGCTCGTGCCAACGGTCTATTTTCAACAATCTCAACCCCATTTTCTTCAGCTATCTTTCTTATTCTCAATGCTAGTGAATCAACACCTTTAGCAACAACGGTAGGTGCGTTCATATATGATGGTTCATACTTTAAGGCAACAGCATAATGCGTCGGGTTTGTTATCACTACATCCGCTGTAGGTACTTCACTTAGCGATCTTCTCTGAAGAACCTGTTGTTCTAACTCTCTTATTCTTGCTCTTATCTGTGGATCACCTTCAAATTCCTTTATTTCTTGTTTTAGTTCCCTAGGAGTCATATACAAAGATCTTCTAAAACTCCATCTCTGATATAGGTAATCAAAAATACTGAAAATTAAAAGAGCAACAACAGAAATATTAGCAACCTTAAACGAAAAACCTGCTATATAGAAAAAACCCTGCATTGGTTCATTAAACATTATCTTTTTAAAGTTCTCTATTTCGGAAACTATAACAAAATACAAAGCAACAGAAAGAATAAATATTTTGACAACTGACTTAAATAAATTAAAAAGTGCATCTCTTGAGAAAAAAACTCTCTTGAAATTAGCAGGTATATCAAAAACTCTCCTTAAATTTGGGACAAGCTTCTTCCAAGATAAATTAAATCTAGTTTGCAATCCATGACTTAATATACTTGCCAAAACTGCTAAAAACATAAGCGGTAACAAAAAACCTAAGACTACCCTGACAGAGATAAATAACATATTGTTGAAATTACTTATACTTATTTCTTTCGAACCTATAGTCTCAATGGCAACATTGAATACTTCATATACTCCCCTAAATATATTCATTGCCATAAACGATATAGCCCAGAACATAAGAAGCAAAACTATACCACTAGCTAAATCTTGTGATTGAGGAATGTTCCCTTCTTCTCTTGCTTTTCTCAAGCGATATTCAGTTGGCTCCAGCGTTCTACCTTCATCTTCTTCAGCAAATATCTGAAGATCAATAAATTCTAACCTTCTATAAGTAACATCCATTAATCAATTCCCCTCCCATCTAATTAAATTATCTAATAACTCAAAAGCTCTTTCAAATAAATCTCTATATCTAATAAATGCTCTACTGTACTCTACATCATAAATAGCTAAAATCACACAATTTTTTGATAAGCAGGTAATATTCAATGAATTTATTATACGAATCTATCTGCAAACCAAATTACATCTTTACAAGTAAACAACATCGTATCTAAGGATATAATAGTTTTATTGATTATTATCTCTTCAAATTGAAACATTGAAATAAAATCTTTGATAATCCTAGCGAGTTAGGAGGTTGTTATGCCAAAAGAACATGTGATAGACGAAAAGAATATAAATACTGTTTTAGCAGAAGACATATCTTTTAAAGGTGTTTTGAAGTTTTCAACGTCTCTTATGATAAAAGGTACTTTTGAAGGTGAAATCGATGCTACAGGACATCTAGTTATTGGACCGAAAGCACTTGTAAAAGCACAAATAAAAGCAGCCACAATCACAAATTATGGTGAAATAATAGGCAACGTTGAAGCAACAGAGAAACTTGAAATGATAAGTGGTGCAAAGTTAACTGGAGATATAAAAACACCAGATCTCTACATTGAGTCAGGCTGTATCTTCAACGGTAACTGTTCTATGCCTTCAAAAGCTGCAAATCCCCACCCCAATAAAGTATAAATCACCATGGATTTTAAGAAAAACGCAGTCTTAGTACTTAAAGACGGAACTGTATTCTATGGAAGATTTGTAGGATATGTAGGTACAACCTGGGGGGAAGTTGTATTCAACACCGGAATGACAGGATACCAAGAAATTCTTACTGATCCTTCTTACCATAAGCAAATTGTTGTAATGACATACCCTCATATAGGTAATTATGGAGTTAACGATGAAGATGTCGAATCTGACACTCCAAAAGTAGCTGGGTTCGTAATGAGAGAAATTAGCGAATATCCCAGTAATTCCGAAGCAAAAAAGTCACTAAGAGATTACCTAATAGAACATAAAGTAGTAGCAATTGATAGAGTTGATACAAGGAAATTAACAAGGCACATAAGAAACCATGGTGCTATGATGGCTATAATTTCTGATAAAATAGATCAAATAGACAAACTAAAAGAAGAAGTCAAAAAATTACCTGACATGGTTGGACTCGATCTAACAATACACGTATCAACCAAACAACAGAAAACACTCATAGAGCTACCTTCGTATGATTATAACATAGTAGCACTGGATTATGGAATGAAGTGGAATATTGCAAGACTTTTCGCAGAAAGAAAAGCAAAAGTTACATTCTTACCTTATACTGTTTCTGCTAAAGACGTACTTTCGCTTAAACCTGATGGAATATTTGTATCAAATGGTCCAGGAGATCCAGCAGCAATAACTCATGCAATCAAACTTATAAAAGAACTAATTGGGAAGAAACCAATGTTTGGTATATGTCTAGGACATCAGTTAATATCTCTGGCCTTAGGTGCTAAAACATATAAGCTAAAATTCGGGCATCATGCGATAAATCATCCAGTAAAAAACTTAAAAACAGGTAAGGTTGAAATAACATCTCAAAACCACGGTTTTGCAGTTGATCCTAATACCTTACCAAAAAATGTAGAAGTATCTCATATAAATTTGAACGATCATTCTGTAGAAGGTATTCTATGTGAATCTCAGAACCTAATGGCAGTTCAATACCATCCTGAAGCAGGTCCTGGTCCTCACGATTCAAGATACTTATTCGACGAGTTTTTAAGTATGATACAATAACTATTCTCTACCTATATATTCAAACCTTTCGGTATCTATGTATACGTAATCTCCATTCTTTATAAAACCAGGTACCATTATCTCAATTCCTCCTTCTATTATAGCAGGTTTCCAAACACTTTTATCTGTACCAGAAGAAACATCTCCTGTCTGTTCTACTTTTACTTTTATCTTATCAGGTTTATTAACTGATAAAGCTCTACCTTCATATACGACAACTTCAACCTCATCATTCTCCTTCAAGAAATTACCAAATTTACCTAAAGAAGAAGCACTAACCTCATACTGCTCATAACTCTCCTGATCCATAAAATAAAATGTATCCTGATCTCTATAAGAAAACACACATTTGACTATATGTACATCAGGTATTTCAACTTTATCTGAGGGATTAAACCTTTTATCGTGGTAACTACCTGTTGATAAAACAACATATTTAACATGAACTATAGAACCAAACTGCCCCCCACCACTCTTCTTATCAATCTCAACTACTCTACATACTTCATTATCTACCTTTATGAAATCTCCCTTGTGAACATCTACGATACCCTTTGTATCCAAAGCCATATTCTCCTCCCTTATGCTTAATTAAGTTTATAAAAGATATAACCAATTTTCAACTGACGATGAAATACTTTACCTTAAAAAGTCATATCCCTTTAACATAAAAAGCTACAACTAATATAGAAATTCAACTATTTCTAGAAAACATAAGCTTACATACATAAAAATAAATCCTCAGAAAGGAGGTTTGATATGAAAAGATTGATTTTATTTGCAGCGGTAATTTTAGCCAGTAGCAGTGCATTCGCTTGTTTTGACACATATTTATTCTTCAAAAAGTACTCAATGGTTTATCCTAAGGGTAAGTTTGTAACCGATGCTCTCTTAGAGTATTCTGCTAACACAATAACTTCTCCCGAAAACGATACATTTTTTGCAAACTTAAACTTCTTTTATGGTATTTCCGAAAAATTATCCATTCAATTAGGAATAGGAAGCAAGGAAATCACAAGAAATGAAGTCTTCGAGATAGAAGAAATTGGAATAAGAGGTGTATTCAATATTATCTCCGAACCTTTGTTTAAATCCTCTGACAACTTTACACTAGACATTATACTTGAACATCACCAGGGGATATTCGGTACAGACATGAGCTTTGAGTTTTCACTACCTGGGATAATCTACATTGGAAACTTAATAGGAGTAATACACCCCGTTTTTTCTCTAGAAGATATTGTGAATGAATCGATTGAGTATACCATGGGTGGACACATTGGTCTGTTTTACCTTATAAATAACACAGCACTAGTTGGAATTGGAGCAGAATACCGAAGTTCACAAAACGGTTCAACTTTTGGTTCCAGAATTATTGAAGGAGAGATAGGAGTAAGCTTATTCCTTGGAGCAAAACTTGGTGATAACATGTATCTACAAAACGAATTTGCTAAAGGGCTCGCAAATTCAAGAGATTTCGGATTAGCAGTTACCTTAAAGATTATTCCTTAGATCAAAAAACTAAATAACAAGGGGACCTAAGTCCCCTTGCTAACCCAACTTAAAGACCTAACGACTTTCTCACCTCTTGTAAGCTCTTCTTTGGTAATGGATAGAAACCAACTTTTTCTACAAGATCTTGTCCCTCTTTTGATAGAATCCAAGATATGTATGCTTTAACTTCAGGTCTATTGAGTTGTTCATCAGTTAGATAAATGTACAAATATCTAGAAATTGGATAAAGTCCTTTTAAAGCATTATCCATACTAGGTTCATAAGCTTTTTCACCAGATTTTGGAGAAATACTTAATGCTTTAGCTCCTTTTAGATATCCTATACCACCATAACCTATACCATACTTATCTCTTTTGACTGCATTTAAAACAGAAGCAGTACCTGGCATTTGCTGCGCTAGAGGATCAAAATCTTCGTTACCAAGGACGTGTTCCTTAAAGTAAACATAAGTTCCTGAATTGTTCTCTCTTGAGTAGAGTTTTATAGTTTTGTTTTCCCATCCTAATTCAGACCAATTCTTTATCTTACCAGTAAATATATTCTTAACAGTAGCCATATCCAACTCTTTTATGGGATTAGCACTGTTAACATAAACTGCTATAGCATCTATCGCTACAGGAACTTCAACTAGTTTGCCACCAGCAGATTCAATCTGTTGTTTCTCCTTATCTTTTATTGGTCTTGAAGAATTAGCAAGGTCTGTTGTTCTATTTATCAACGCTGCTATACCGGTACCAGAACCACCACCAGTAACCTGAATAACAACATCCTTATTCTTCTTCATATAAACCTCAGCCCACCTTTGACCAAGGATAACCATAGTATCTGATCCTTTCACAGTTATTGTTTTGCTTTGAGAAAAAACAATAGGTGAAGTAATCAGCATCGCAACAACTAAAATTGATATAAACTTTAAAATTTTCATAGCATCCTCCTTTAAAGTTATATATAATCTTAAAGATTGTTTGTAAAATTAACGTAAAACCGAATTTATGAAAACGTAAAAGCCGATAATTTATTCTTATTTTGTTTTTCTGAAAAAATTCCGAAAATTTAGTTTGACGAGGTGCCATAATGAGTAGAGCCATACTTTACTCCCTATTAGTCATCATATCCATAGCTGCAGTATTTGGTGGTTTGTTCTTGTATTATACATACAAAGAGAACAAAGATTACCAAATAATTAAAAATAGATTTGAGTTTGAGTTATATGAAGACGTGATAAGAGAAGGAACAAAATTCTTAGCAGACTATCCTAGAAGTAAATACTTCAACAATGTTGAATATTTCGTTGCATTTAGTTCTTTGAAAATAGGTAAATCAGAAAGTGCTAAAAGAAGAGTACTAAGCCTTATATCAAGGTTTTTCAATGAAAACAAAAACGATGAAATACTTACAAAATCCATTGAACTCCTAGTTGATATACTAAGAGAAAGAAATGAAAGCATGAATCCAGAAATTGAAGAATACTTAAGAATCTCCCTTCTAAAGGCCACAGACCAAAATGTAAAAAATAACATTCTAACTCAATTGGGATATATATACTTTTACAGGAAGGATTATAACAATGCGCTTATGTACTTTGAAAGAGCAAAAACAGAACTAGCAGAGTTAGGAAAAGCAAGAGTTTATGTTGAACAAGGAGACTACGAATCAGCATTCTATATATACGAAAACTTCATAAAATACAATCCCAACAGTAAATACTACAAATCTGTTTATGATGCTTACATGAAACAGCTTTATGGATACGCATATAAGCTTATGAAAGATAAGGAATACAACCTTTCAGTAAGATATTTTGAAAAAGTACTGAACACATTTCCAAATACTATATACGAAGACTCAAGCCTATATTGGCTTGGCGAAATCAACGCTATACAAAAAAAGTATGATGAGTCAATAAAATTTTTTGACAGAGCAATGAATAACGAACCCAAAAACAAAGATGAAGATGCTTTATTCAAAAAAGGTGTAGTATTGTACTATGCTGGAAAACTTATTGATGCAGTAGCAAACTTCAAAAAGTTTCTTCTAGAATACCCAAACTCTAGACTAGCAGGCGAAGCAAAAAGATGGATCGAAGTCTTAACAAGAGAAATACAATATTCCTACCAAATTGAAGATGATGTTGAATAAACTAACCATATCGGAAAAACTTAGAAAGATACTACTAAATAATGGGAACATAAATAGAATAGAGTTCATAAAGTCAAAATCAGGGCACGAAACCATTAAAAAAAATAATGTGCTAATCCATAGTGCCTATGATCCAGTAAAAGAAGCATATAATATCATACAAAATCTTAGCCTTGATAAATCATCAAAGTATCTGTTTGTAATACTAGGAGTAGGACTTGGATACCATTTAGAAATACTAAAACAAGAATTTCCTGACAGTTTCTTTCTTCCAATAGAACTTGACGACGACATTGCTTTGACATTCACACAAAAACATAACACATTTTTAATCACAAATCATAACAAAAATGATATATATACATTTTTAAACCTTATTGATTTTATGGATGTAAAGGATGTTAAATTCATAAAGTTACCAAGTGTATATAGAATCTACAAAGATGAATACGACAAAACAGGAGAAAATATTGCTAAAATTGTAAAGGCAAAATTTGCAGATTTACTCACAAGAGTGAACTTTGATAAACTATGGGTCAAAAATGTTCTCTTTAACATTCCTAACCTAATCAAGTGGGGTAGTATATCCTACGATATTCTAATGTCAGATCTGTTAGACTTTGTAGGTAAACCTTTTGTAGTAGTAGGAGCAGGCTATTCAGGATTACATCTGTTTAAAGAAATAAAAAAGCATAGAAATAAATTTATTCTAGGAACTGTCGATACTGCACTCAAATCACTCTTAAGCTTTGAAATAATACCAGATATTGTATTTTCACTTGATTCTCAACATGCCAACATAAAAGACTTCTTTGGAGTAAAAACTCAGAACCTAACATTATTTGCTGACATAACAGTATCACCAGAACTCATAAGAAACTTCAAAGGTAGAATATTTTTTACAAAGACATCACACATAGAATACATAGGTGGGCTACATTTAGAAATATCAAACAATATAGTATCTTGGGTTGAAGATACACTTGGTTATCAAATACTTGGACTCGAAAGTGGAGGATCCGTAAGCACAAACTTATTTCACTTAGCTCTACTATTAGATAGTAAACCGATATTCCTAATAGGCGTTGACTTAGGATTTCCTTATATAGTTTCGCACAATATAGGCTCACCTCATCATGAATATTCAGTACTAAAAGGAAACATATTCCATCCAAGTGATACATTTTTTGTTTCATCTGCCTTAAAAGATTATATAAAACTTGAAGGAATAAAAGACGAAGAATGCATAACTCACAAGATAATGGAAACCTACAAACTCTGGTTTGACAGTGCAAGTGACACATCAAATTTTGAAAATGTATTCAATATATCAGATGGACTAAAACTCAAAGGAATTACAAACATGTCAACCAAGGAAGGACAAAAATTCTTCGATTCTTTCTTTCACAATAAACAAAATATAGATACGCAAGTAAATAACTCAAAAACATCACCAATATCAATCAAAAAAGATAAGCTCTACGATAAACTTTACAATCTCCTAAATAAAATTAGCAATCTACTAAGTAATTTTTCAAAACAAGAATTTGAAAATATTACAAATGAATACAGTTTTGTGAAAAACGTAGTAAGCAAATCTATGTTTCCTTTTTACAGAGGACAAAAATCATACGAGGAAGTAGAACAAAGTGTAATAGAAGACATAAAGTACTTAAAAAACATATTAAAATCCCTATTACGAAATTTCCACCTTAATACCTAAAGTATTAAATCACCTTAAACAAAAAAGAGTTAATTTCAATAAATTCTAACTTCTAACTTAAGATTCTCATTCATCATGAAACCAAAATCCTATCCTATTAAAGAGATAAATTCCTACAATGATATCAATGCCAAAAAGGATAAAATAACAATGTTCAAATTTTATCTTCATAAAGAAACACTGAATAAACCTTTTAGATGTATATTACTATATTCTCATTGGATAGGCTAAAATAGATTTAAATCGATGTAGTACAAGCACTTTAGGATATATTTATATACATCTATATCAGCTACTGACAACTCAATTCTTGATTAAGCATATTGATAAATTCTGACATTCTTCTACTACCTATTTCTCCTTTATCTCTCGATCTAACGGATACAGTTTCTTCTTCTTGTTCTTTTTGTCCTACAATAAGCATGTATGGTATTTTTTCATTTTGAGCACGCCTTATTTTAAAACCTAGTTTTTCGTTGTCAATATCTATTTTTACTCTAAAACCTTCACTTTCAAGTAATTCTTTGACTTTTATCCCATATCCAACAAACTTTTCAGAAACTGGCAATATAATAACTTGAATTGGAGCAAACCACAGAGGAAATTTCCCTGCATAATGTTCTATAAGTATCCCAATAAATCTTTCCAAACTACCATAAATTGCTCTGTGTATCATAACTACTCTATGCGGTTTACCATCCTCACCTATATAATTTACATCAAATCTTTCTGGCAAAGCCATATCAAGCTGTATAGTTCCACACTGATGAGTTCTACCTATTGCATCTTTAAGATGAAAATCGATTTTCGGACCGTAAAAAGCACCTTCTCCTTCTCGTATTTCATATTTGACACCTACTTCATCCAGTGCTTCTCTTAAACCCTTGGTTGATACTTCCCACATTTCATCAGTTCCAATATACTTTTCTGGCTTAGTTGAAAGCTCAACAGCATATTCAAAATCAAATTTTTTATACACAACATCAACTAATCTTATAACATTTATAGTCTCAGATTTTATCTGTTGTGGTGTTAAGAATATATGTGCATCATCCTGAGTAAACCCCCTTACTCTAAGAAGCCCATGCAAAACCCCTGCCCTTTCATATCTATGCACATTACCGAATTCAAGAAACTTTAAAGGTAAATCCCTATAAGATCGAACTTCCGATTTAAACACTAAAATACTTCCTGGACAACTCATGGGTTTAACAGCCCAATCAGGTTCTCCATTAAATTCTTCATCTCCAGCAAAAGCAACATACATATTCTCCCTATAATTTTGCCAATGTCCCGATCTTTCCCAAAGTTCTCTTCTCATAATCATAGGAGTCTGAATTTCAACATAACCATTTTTGTAAAGTAAGTTACGCATATATGAAATAAGAGTGTTTTTTATAAACATCCCATTAGGTAACCAAAAAGGTATTGCAGGAGATTCATCAAAAAACATGAATAGCTTAAGTTCTTTACCTAGTTTTCTATGATCTCTTTTTTTTGCTTCTTCAAGCTGCCATATATATCTTTCAAGTTCTTCTTTTGTTCTAAATAAAACTCCATAAACCCTTTGAAGCATTTTATTTCTTTCATCCCCGCGCCAATATGCCCCAGCAACACTTGTTAATTTGAAACTATCTAAAGGTACTAATCCTGTTCTTTCAACATGAGGGCCCCTACACAAATCAATAAACTCCCCTTGCTTGTAAACAGAAACCATATCTTCTTCTATCTCATTTATAAGTTCTACTTTGTAATCTTGTCCCAAACTTGAAAACAATTCTAAAGCATCACGTTTTGAAACAATTTCTCGTTGTAGTTCAAGATCTTCTTTTATTATATTCTTCATCTCCTCTTCAATTTTTGGTAAATCATCATCAGATAATTTTGCATCCATATCTATATCATAATAGAAACCATTTTCTACAGTGGGACCTATTCCTAGCTTTACCTTCCCTCCATACAATCTCTGTATTGCTTGAGCCATGATATGTGCAGTTGTATGTCTAACGAATTCGTAGTAATCTTCAGAAGTTTCATAAATAGGTTCAATACCATCAGTATTATCTATATCAGTTAATAAATCTATATATATACCACCTCTCTTAAAACCAACTATCCTAGAAGAGTCACTAAACTTTGATAACAACTCCTTAGCTTTCATAAATCCTCCCTGAAAGATTAACCACCATGTTATACTTCACTTTATTTTACAACTACATACTAACAAATTAACATTAAACTAAGTTATTAATATTGATAATAGGAATATCTGTCTTTCAAATTATCCTTATGACATCGCTGAAGAAACTAATCTTTCTGACCGAGTACATTTTTTTCATAATACTAAAACAGATTACACTACTCCTAGGATTCAAGTATAGTATAATACTAGGCAGGATTTTAGGAAGATTAGCCTTCAAAGTTGTAAAAAACCTACGAGATGCTAGTTTAAAAAACGCAAACGTAATCTATGGAAGTAACGATAAGAATGTAATTAAAACTCTAAAAAAAGCTTTCGAAAACATAGGTATATTCATTGTCCATTCATTTTTTGTAAATAAAATAAATGAAAATAATTATCACAAATTCGTAGAATTTGAAGGATATAAACATATAGAAGAAGGGCTAAACTATGGTAATGGAGTAATAGTAGTAACAGGACATTTCGGAAACTGGGAATTTCTAGCAGGAGTTCCATCAAGACTTGGATGGGTAAAGCTTGCTGTAGTTATGAATAGACAGATAAACCCCTATACTGAAAGGATGATAGTAGAAACACGGAAAAAAGCAAATATAGAAACAATATACAATCAACCTGAGGAAGTAAAAAAGATAATAACATTTCTTAAATCTGGTTGGATAGTAGGTATGGTAGTTGATCAAGCATACTACTTTGATCCTATATACGTTAAATTTTTTGGTAAGGAAGCACCTACAGCTAGAGGACCTGCTGTCTTTCATCTAAAACTAAAGTCTCCAATAGTAATGGCTAGAAGCATATTTATGAAAGATGGCAAATATATCCTCAAATTCTATCCACCTTTGTTTTTTGATCTGCCTTATAACAATGAAAGTATAAAACAAATAATGGGATACATAAATCAAAAGTTTGAGGAATGGATAAAAGAAGATCCAACACAATGGTTTTCTTGGACACATCCGCGATGGGACGTTGAAGGAATAGTAATAAGAAAGAAAGAAAAATACTAATCAGGTATTAAACTAACTTCACCAAATGAAAACTTTCTAATAGTGTTATTATCCTCAACTATTATTTCTCCAGACCTAGAAACATCAACAAACCTACAACTTATTTCTGTTCCTTCATACTTAAGTATTACTTTTTTACCTATATATCCCATATTCTCCCGCCATCTCATGTATAATTCTTCATAAGACAGCTTTATGTTAGCATCCAAGTTATACAGTATTTTCGATATAATTGAGGTTCTTCTAACCTCGAAACCTAATATTTCATAGATTGAAATCGCATTCGGAATATATCTAGAAGGATTACTGTTAACATTAAGTCCTATACCTATAACCAAAACCTCAACTAATCCTGTTGTATACTCAATTGTACTTTCAGTAAGTATACCGCATAGCTTTTTATCTTCATACATTATGTCATTAGGCCACTTAATGAAAGCATTCCCAATATCAAAATCTTTTAAAGCATCCAAAACCGCAAGCGACGAAGAAATAGTATACTTTATAATTTTCTCAACAGGAATGTTAGGTTTGAAAACTATACTCATAGTAACATCTTTACATTTCTCAGAAAACCATTCTCTATCAAATCTTCCTCTACCTTTTGTTTGATGATCTGATATAATAACTGTTTTATCCTGGATACTATCAGCATTCCTCAAAGCATAGGTATTCGTAGAATCTAGTTCGTCAAACACAACTATTGAAAAACTACTACCTAGCTTAGATTTGATAATTGAAGGATATATCACATCGGGATAAGAATTAAGTTTATACCCTAAATGCTTCATTATTTGTATATCAAAACCTTCATTAACAAGTTTTTTTATATACCTGTTAACCATGACTCTGCTAATTCCGAGCTTAGTTGATATAACATTACCTGAAACAACATCACCCGAAAGCAGCAATTCAACTACTCTATCCTTTAAGTTTTGCCTCACCTGAATAAGTATATTATTCAGAATTACTATTTTTCTACTTGTTATCGACAAAAAACGTATACAAAGAATACAAACACTCATGATTAAGAATAACTAAAACAAAAAATTTTTACCCCTATCTTTCTCAAACATTATAAAATCTAATATGCCTACCACCAAACTCATATCTACCTCACCCCACTTCTCTTGAAATGACTTATAACCTGCTCAAACCTGTAATTCCTCTCATACTCTTATCACACCTTCTAACAATCTCTGTCAACTCAACAACCCTTGACTTACTCCTCTTTAATCACTACTATCACAACAACCTTGATGTATCCTTTGACCTTCCTAATCTCCATTTTCCCTAGCACCTTCATCTTAATCAGTATGTTATACTCAATACCTGTCCCAAATTATCACCTCACACCAGCCTACATCAAAAAACTCATCCCTATCCAAAGTATCTTCTCATTAATCACATCTCTAACTCCCCCAATCTCTTCAAACGGCAGTGTATGTTCGAGATGTTGATGTCTATCCCAAGCTTTATCTATAACCTACCTTGCTCGCATATACAAAAACCTCCACAGTGTCATAAAAACAAAACAATCAAAGAATCCTCATCTCAAACCATTCTTTCTATCTCGCTTTATATTCGCTTGGTACTCTCCAGAAAAAATATCATTTCTGACCCCAAGATACATCATCTTAAATATGCTTTCACAAACTCATTCCCCATACCTAATCTCTAAAAACATACAGAATCCTCCAAACACCCTCATTATACAGATTGACAAATGGCATGCGATTTATTTATTTTATATTATGTTATGGATGAAAACATCATAGAAGTTGAAATAGAAGACATAGTAATGACAAATGCAGGATTTGCAATGATATTTTACGATAAAACTAGCAACAGAGTTTTACCCATATTCATAGGCCCATTTGAAGCAAATGGAATAATAATGAAACTTCAAGGTGCAAAATTTCCAAGACCTCTAACTTATGATTTGATAAAGAATATGCTAGATAGTTTAGGGGCATACGTCGAAAAAGTTATCATAAATGACTTAAGAGATAGAACATTTTATGCAACACTTTACATAAATTTTCAAGGAAACATAATAGAACTAGACTCAAGACCAAGCGATGCCGTTGCAATAGCAGTAAGATACAACTCTCCTATATATGTAGCGCAACATGTTATGGATATCTCTTCAGTAAGTAGATCTGAATACATGAATCAAGGATATGAGAACACAATTTCCCAAGAACTCATGACTCCAAAAACAACAAATGAATCAACCACAAGTAAAACCATAAAATCCCAAAAGAAAGACAAAAAAGAAGTACTACTTGAAGAATTACAAAAAGAATTAGAAAAAGCAGTCGCTGAAGAAAGGTATGAAGATGCGGCAAGAATAAGAGATGAAATAAACAAACTAAACCAAAGCACAGAAAACGAATAACCTACGTTTTTATTTCAATAAAAAATTCTGTTCCTTTACCTAACTCAGAATTAAAGTACAATCTCCCATTGTGGTTTATAACTATCGTTTCAACTATAGAAAGTCCAAGACCACTACCCGACTTCTTAGTAGTTATATAAGGTTTGAGAATTTTATCCTTCATATCATCTGGTATTCCAACACCATAATCTCTAACACTTATGATAAATCTATCAGCTTCTCTTAAAAACTTAACTGTTATTTTATTAGATATTCCCTCAGATGCTTCAATACCATTCTTTATAAGATTTATAAGACATTGTTTAAGTTGATCAAAATCGGCGTAAATATTATCATCACCTTCTATTACATACTCTATCTCTACACCTTGGTTAGAGAATAGACTTTTAACATTCTCAATAAGAGATACAAACCTAAAAGCAACAGGAGCAGGTTGAGGTATTTTAGCAAAATTTGATAATTGTGTTATCAAATTATCAATCCTATCAACCTCCTCAAGTATGATCAGTAAACTAGCTACAACTCTATCCTTGAAATCATCTACATCTTGATTCGCAAGAATTCGCTGAATTGAAAGTTTTATAGGTGTTAACGGATTCTTTATTTCATGAGCAACTTTTCTAGCAATATCCTTCCACAATTCCATTTTCTCAATTTTGCTAACTCTATACTGAGCTTCAAGTAGTCTCAAACTCATTTTGTTAAACTCCTTTATCAAATCCTTTATCTCATCGAAAGCCCATCTATCAGAAACTTTATACTCTAGATTACCTTCAGAAATTTTATTCATACCTTCAATTAAGTTTGATATACCTATGGTTATATACTCCGCAAACAAATAGGCAACAAGAACTGAAACAAAAAGAGAAGGTATATTCAAAAGAAGTAGTATAATAAAAAAGTAATTTCGAAATATATCATAAAACAAAAATTCACTATTACTTGAAATCTGTAGTATTTTGGATAATCCCCTTTTTAAGCTATATATCTCTTTATCGACCTCTTCGTAAGAGATAATATAATAATCACCATCTCTGGAAAACACAAAAGCATATTCCTTATCATCAATAACAACTACACTCTTACCAGTTTGTGGGGAAGATTTTTTTAAATCTTCCACTATAGCATTTACAACATTATCATCTGATTTCTCAGCAATACTAATTCTCAATACTTTAGTATTCATAAAAGATCTTCGTTCTCGTAATGAAATATCAAGCCTGTTAAATATATCCTTATAAAACACAGAAATCTCCGTAAGTAATCTTCTAGATATTTCAGAAATCCTTTCACCCTCCCTTGATTCATTAATAGTTTTCAAAGCATCTATTATAGATATAAAAATGCTAGATAGTATTATACTGGATATAGCACTAGCTATTATGAATAGAAAGATAATTCTTAATCTTATTCTTGAACCAAGTTTTGACTTCAAGTAATCCCTAAACGACTTACCAAGAAGTATCAGTGATACCAAAGAAGAAAAAACAATTGCTCCAACAACCAAGAAATTCGAAACCCTATTAACAGAACCAAACGACAAGTTATAAGTCCAATCAGAAATAAGCACAGTGAGGAAAGTACCTACTAACAAAAACGATGTAAAAAATATAATTTTTTGCACCATACGTCACCTTATTTTGAAAGTTTCAGAATTAGCCACAGGAGTTTCATAATTACCCAACCCAACTATTGATGTTATTATATTAAGTGGAGGTTTTAAGTTAAGATATATAATCTTTGCCCTAAGAGATATAAAAAACTCCGTATCATCATACACTTGACTAAAATCTGGATTATCCTTAAGGCTGTTAAGATCTATTCTAACAAGCAATGGAAAAAACATATCAACTAACTCGTCAAGATTTGCGTAAGATTTAAAAATGAAAGGGTTAGAAATAGTATACCTTCCACTCACAATATCGTAAGATACCTTATACCGTGTAATTATATTCGTAATCACTGTCTGTATGTTAAGAATCCTAAAATCCTTCCTAACAAACTTAACTTCAAAAACAAGATCAATGTCTAAGTTTCTCTTCAGAACACGCTCAATACTCTTAGGAAGGCCACCCTCTATGAATATCAAAGTAAAAATACCTTGAGAAGTATCATCAAAAACTACTTTAGGCTTTGAAAGCTCAAAACCTACTGCATAAAAGCATTGAAGTATTAAAACTACTAGAAGACATAAAAGTCTCATCTAAGATGAGATATAATTGATTTCGAAAACTTAATTCAAATTTACCAAACTTTCTCAACAAAACTCATAATTCACAAACAAACTCTTTCAAAACCCCAACCTTCTTAGTTTGCTATTTACGCTATTATAATATACTCTAAAGCTGAAAAAACTTCGTAGAAATAGTAAGGATTTCTAATTCTCCTTAATAGTTAAAAATTCAAACACAAAGAAGCTTGAGTATTCAAACTTTCTGAATAAACTCATATTTTTTCTACTTATTCCGAAGTTTAGATTTGGTGGTACATTATGGCTATATTATCAAGCTTTCATGGAATTGAGGTTGGTAGGAAGAGTCTTTTAGCACACTCAGATGCTCTCAAAACTACAGGTCATAATATTTCAAACTTAAACAATCCTGAATACTCAAGACAAATTATACATCTCAAAGCTTTTCACCCGATATATGATCCATCCTGGAATAGAGAAACTACCCCAGGGCAACTAGGAACAGGAGTTGCAGTTGAAGATATAGTAAGAGCTCGAGATCAATTTTTGGATGATAGGATAATGTTTGAGAATGGGGGCTTGGGGTTTTGGGAGGCCAGAAGAAAATTCTTGTATCAACTACAACTAATTTACAACGAACCCGAAGGCCCTAACATAAGAACAACACTTGATGAGTATTGGGATGCTTTACAAAAAGTCGCTATGGATCCTACAGAGGTATCATCAAGAGTTGTCTTAGTTGAAAAAGCAAAATCACTAGCAAGCCAAATAAGACACGAATATAACTCAATAATAAAACTCAGAGAGCAAGCAAACGACCTCATAAAACAAAAGATAAACGAAATAAATGGATATGCAAAAGAAATAGCAACCTTAAATAACCAAATACAAAAATTAGAAGCATTAGGTGATAATCCTAACGATCTTTACGATAGAAGAGATGCTCTCGTTGAAAAACTTTCAAAAATAATGAATATAAAAGTAGGTAGAAGTGACAAGAATGAATTTATGATTATGGTAGGTAGCGAAATACTAATACAAGGGGAAAATTATCACGAACTAATAGGTATTCCAAATGCCCAAAATAAAGGATTCGTTGACATATATATTGGTTCACCTGATAGAAGATTGAAGATATCAGATGGAGAATTGTTTGGGCTGGTATTTGCAAGAGACATAGATTTAGTTTCAGACATGAAAAGACTAAATGCCTTTACTATAAACTTAATAGAATCTGTGAATGAAATACATAAAGATGGTTTTGGACTTGACGGAACTACCGGACTTGATTTTTGGATTAAGGCACCCATAACTCCTGACATAAGAGGCAACTACGATTCAAACGAAGACGGCATATTTGATAAAACTGCTATATTTAAAATAACAGGTACAAACAAACTTAATCCAGATGACTTTATAAACTCAGCTGGTGTTATTAACTTCGGACCAAACACATCTGGAGGGCCTAACATTACTGTTGAATATAACGAAAACGACACTGTAAAAAGCATCATAGAAAAGATAAACAACTCAGGAGCACATGTAGTAGCATATTTGAATCACAGAGGTGAACTTACAATCAAGGCAAGAATGTCTGAAGATACTGAATATCCAGATTTTGTTATAAGATACATAAGTGACAGTGGTAACTTCCTAGTTGGTTTTGCAGGGATATTACACCAAAGCGGGGAACTAGGAGCATATGACTGGAATAATATCGAACAAATAGCTCAAATAAGAGGAGACATAAATTATTATTCAGTAGCACCTTTAGATGAGCCAGCTCTTTGGATAGATGTAAATCCATTAATATACAAAGACCCTAGATTAGTAGGAGCAGCAAGTGGAAAAGATCTAAATGGAGATAGGATACTAGATACAACAAACGGACCTGGAGATAATTCTAACATACTCCTAATAGCAAGCCTAAGAGATAAAAAAGTAATGCTTGAAAGAGATTCAACTTTTCTTGAATACCTTAAATTCGTGGTCGGAGACATTGGAACAAGAAGTAAAATATCCGAAGTTGCTACTAAAAAACAATCACTAGTAATAGAAAATTTACAAAAACTAAGAGAAGCAGTATCTGGAGTCAACCTAGATGAAGAACTTACAAAACTAATATCCTACCAAAGAGCATATGAAGCAAGTGCTAGATACATAACATACTTAGATTCTATGTTAGACACTATAATAAATAGAATGGGAATTGTTAGGTAAATCCTTAAGAATTTATTTTCTCTTTTATCTTTTTACCTAACTCTGCAACCTCATTTTTCATTTTCTCTGGCAAGAAATCATAATATGCTAGAGTCATAGTAAATCTACCCACTCCTTTTGTTATAGAACTCAAGGCAGAAGCATATCTTATCATTTCAGACATAGGCACAAACGCGCTTATTATAACAGTACCATCTTCTTTTCTATCAATGCTACTTATCCTACCCCTTCTAGAGTTAAGATCTTCTGTTATAGCTCCCATATAACTTTCTTCGACAATTATTTTAGCATCCATTATAGGTTCAAGTATAGCAGGATTACCATTTTCAAGAGCAATCTTCATAGCATGCCAACCCGCTATCTGAAAAGAAATATCAGAAGAATCAACTTCGTGATAGGAGCCTTCGTAAAGTATAACTCTCACATCAACAACAGGATATTTACCTAAAACTCCTTCTTCCATAGCACTTAAGACACCCTTTTCAACTGAAGGTATAAACTGTTTTGGAATGTGTCCACCTCTTATCTGATCAACAAACTCAAATCCTTTACCTCTTTCCAAAGGCTCAACTCTTATGAATACTTCACCATATTGACCATGTCCACCTGTCTGTTTTTTATGCTTATAATGAGCTTCAACAGTTTTTGTAATAGTCTCTCTATAGGGTATTTTAGGAGTATCTAAACTAAAATCTATTTTATATCGTTCCTTGAGTATTTCAACATATATATTAAACTGATTTTCCCCCTGACAATGCACCTCTAGCTCCTTCGAAAAATCATTAAACTTGACAATAAATGATGGATCCTCTTCAGAAAACCTACCCAAAAGCTCAGCCAATTTATCCTCATCACCTCTATTTTTACCTATTACAGAAGTGAAGAATATAGGGTTAGGCAGAGCAAGATGTTTTAACTTCACATCAATCTTGTCAGAAACCAAAGTATAACCAATTTTCACTCCTTCAATTTTTGGAACTGCAAATATGTCACCAGCTCTAACCTCACTAATTTCCTCAAGAGACTTACCAAAACATAGGTAGATATGTTGAAATTTTACACTAGAAGATGTTTCAGAAATATAAAATTCACTGCCTCCTTTAACGCTACCAGTCCATACCTTGAAATAAACTATCTTTCCAGTATAGGGATCAATCCTAATTTTAAAAGGTGTAAGAATTGTAGTATTTTCTGTAGAGATATCTTGATTCATCTCTTTACCGTTTTTAATCACAACAAGTTCTTTATGTATATCAGGGGAAGGAAATTCTTCAACAACTATATCAAGTATGTTTAAAACACCAATATTATTAAGAGCAGAACAAGCAAATATCGGTATAATTTTCCCTTTTGAAATACAATCTCTAAGTCCACTTATTATCTCATCCTCAGACAATTCTTCACCAGACAAATATTTTTCCATAAATGCTTCATCTATGTCTGAAATATCTTCAAATATTTCATCACGATACTTACTGACAATCTCTTCATATTCCTTAGGTATATCTTGCTTTTTAAAGTTTCTACCATCATCGGTATATACAAGTAAATGCTTATGAATAACATCTATAGTACCTACAAAATTACCACCTTCAAAGTACGGTATCTCAACAGGAACAGCAATTTTACCTATCTTTGCTTTTATCTTATTTACTATATCATCGAAGTTACCAGTCATAGTATCAACCTTGTTTATTACTACAGATTTTGCCACATGTAACTCATCCACAGAATGCCATATTCTGTCAGTTTCAATAGTTATTCCTCTTTCAGCATCAACTACAAGTACTACATTCTCAACTACTTCAAGAGCCATCTCCATCTCACCTATGAAATCCACAAACCCCGGTGTATCAATAAAGTTTACTTTCTTACCTTTATATTCAACATATGAATATATACTCCTTATAGTCATCTTTCTCTTTATCTCCTCAGGATCAAAATCCATAACCGACGTACCTTTGTCCACACTACCTTTCTCACTAGTTTTACCTGTAACATAAAAAACACTATCAAGAAATGTAGTTTTACCACTCCTATGTTCACCTATGACTGCTATGTTTATAATATCCTTGGTATCATATACCTTCATACACTCCTCCTCCAAACCTAAACCATTATAAAAACAGTTCCTAACATTTTCAATAAATGTTTTACTGAATTTTGGTCAGCGTTTAATATTCCTTGAGAAGAGTATTCTAAATACTTTATCCCCATACCATAACCTCCTTCTCAACATCCAACTCTTCCAACAACCCCCTTACAAACTGATACCTTTCCACCAGCTCATTTTCTTCCCCTTCCTGTTGCTGGAATAAATCCCAGATATCCTCAAAATCCTAGACAAAATGATTGAAAGTACTATTTTTGTTATCTTTTCCAGATCTTAGGTGAAATGTCAAATAGAAAATCCAGGATAACTAAACACTCTTTATGGCATCAATAGGTTTCATATTAGACGCATGCCTTGAAGGTATCAAAGAAATCACTGCAGACACAAAAACTCCAAGCACTATAGCTCCAAGAATACTACTTCCTGTTATCATCCATTTGATAACATTATCCATAGGAAAATTCATATTCGAAAGAGATGAACTAAAATCAATACCCCATATTGATAAAGGTACATTTATGAGTACACCCACAATAACTCCACCTAAAGTACCAATAGTACCTAAAATAGTACCCTCAAGAGTAAATAGAGCAAGTATTTCAATTTTCTTGAAACCCATAGCTTTAAGAATACCTATCTCTCGCCTCCTCTCAAGGATTACCATCATCATTATACTCATTATAATAAAGGCTCCTAAAAGCGTAATAATAAAGTATATAATGTTGTATATACCTAGAACCTGATCTAACATTCCAGCCATACTACCGGAACTCTTCCAATCAACTGCTCTGAGATAACTAAACTCTTCATTCTTTGAGAAGAAATTATTCATCCTATCTGCAACTTCCTTAGCACGATTGTAGTTTTTAAGTATTACAATTATCTCCTGAACCATATCGTAAGCACCCAAAACATCTTTAGCATCCTCAAGAGAAATCATAAAAATGTTGCTATCTAAAGCATTAAGACCAGTACTAAATATACCAACAACCCTAAATCTAGGAATCCTTATACCTAAATCACTTCCCTGAAGCATTAAAGAAAAACTATCACCAACTTTTATCCCTAAAACCTCAGCCATCTTTTTACCAATTATTATTTCTCTATACTTAATACCATTCTCCTCAACAACCTTACCACTCAAATACCTACCATCAACAATACTCTTATGCAACATAATAAGGTCTTTTTCTTTCTGAATATCTCCAGCAAAACATATCCCAACTTTGTTATTACCATTAAACTCTATTAGAACAGGAAATCTAAACCTACCAGTAGCAATAACCAAATCTTCACCAACAATACTAGACACTAAATCCATTACCTTATCAGGGTTATTAATAGTATAATAAACTGGCATATAATCTAAATTTTCAAAATATTCCTTAGCAGCAATCCTAATATGACCAGTATCATTTTTAGTAGAATTTTTTATAATATTATCCATCATACCATCAATAAGCCCCTGTAAAACTACAACAGCCATAATAGCAATACCAACAGATAAACACGCTAAAATAGATCTACGACTGTTTCTCCTAATATTCCTAAAAGCCATCTTCAAAATCATACCTAACCCCCAAGTACAATAGCTATCCTAGTTTATATTATAAACTAGTTTACTTCTAAAACAAAAACTAAAATGAGTTACAAGTATATACTACCAAGCTATTTTGATTTAAAAGTTGAGAAACAAAAATGAAAGATTAATACTTTCTATTATGGTTATTAAGATTGCTTTTAGGAATGCATTAAAACACATTAAGAGGAATTTACTTATAATAGTAACAATAGTAGTAGGAGTAGTTGTATACATAACTATGGACTCTTTGTATAATGGTATTGATAGAATGTTTGTTGAAGGAGTTGTAAACTTTTCTGACAGTTCAATAACAATATACCCTGAAGAATATGACAAAAACCGGAAAGGTTTTCCAATAAGCAAAGGAGTAAAAAGTTTTAGTGAAGTAGAAAATATTATCAGAAATGAACTTAGGTTAAAAGAAATAACTTACAGAACTCAATTCTTGTGCGAAGTTATATTTGGTAATAAATCTAAATACATCGTTGGTATTGCCATAGAACCTGAAAAAGATAAAAAAGTCTTCAAGATAATTGAAAAGATCAAAGGCGAATATTTAAAAAACAAAAGAGAAATACTCATAGGAGGGTTTCTTGCAAAGTCACTAGGTGTCGGAATAGGTGATTACGTAACAATTTCCACTAAGACAGTTGAGGGTATATACAATGCTATGGAATTCAAGATTGTAGGAATAGTCGAAACGGGAAACGCACTAGTAGATGAATCTAGTGTTTTGATATCATACGAATCCGCTAATGAACTACTTAATCTGGGAGACATTAAAACCTCATTACATGTAAAAGTCGAATGGCATAAAGGAGAATGGATATCATCGTACACTCAAAAAGTAGAAAAAATAGCAAGTAAACTGAGAACAAAACTTAAAGGATACACAGTGTATACATTCAAAGATCTTCATGGATACTTTCTTGAGTTAATGAAACAAGGGGGAGTAGATCACTATTTTTTAATGGCTATAATACTCATAATAGCTGGCGTTGGAATTTCAAACACTATAATTATGTCAATATACGAAAGAAACAAAGAAATAGGTATATTGATGACAATAGGAATAAATCCTCGTAAGATAAGATCTATTTTTGTGACAGAAGGTATAATAATAGGTACTATTGGCGGTGTAATAGGTCTGATTTTTGGAGTATTGTTTAACTTGCTACTAGTTAATTACGGACTTGATCTTTCAATATTTGGAGGAAGCGGAACAGAATGGGGGATACCTACATGGGGGGTCATATATGGTGTCTGGAATACCTGGAGTTTGGTAATATGCTTTGTATTTGTATTACTAATATCTCTCATATCATCATACCTACCATCAAGACACATATCTAAACTAAAAGTTGTAGAATGTCTCAAATTTCAATAGGGCAATCATACAAACTTCAAACAATCTATAACCTTTAGTTTGGAAGCATACCTTGAAGGAATATAAGAAGAAATAATAGCCACAAGAAAAGAAAATAGAAAACCAATAACAAAAGCCCATATATTCCATTCACCATATAATACTCCCCAAACCGGCATACCTAGATTAGAAGGATCTAAATCTCTATACATTGAAGATACATCCCAACCTATATATATCATAAAGACATCAGCTACAAAACCTAATACAAGCCCCAAAAAACCACCCAAAATCCCAATCATAGTACCCTCTAACAGAAAGAGTCTTCTTACCATCTTAGGTTTCATACCCATAGCCATCAACATACCTATTTCTTTAACTCTTTCATAAACCGACATTAAAACACCATTAGCAATACCAACTCCAGCAATTACAAGAACCAAAAACGTTATTAAGTAAGACGTTATCCTCTTCTGCTCCATAAGAAGTAAAAAATCTCCATAAATATCCTTAATTGTATAAACTCTGTATTCACCTATTTTACTTTTTATTTCTTTCGAAACCATATCAAGCTTATTCAAATAAGAAGCAACACTTTCCCCTTTGTTCCAATTAACTTTCACATGTAACGATGTTTTACTGTTCCTAAGATTCAGTAGCTTATTAGCAGAACTATATGAAATAATAATTCCAGATTCATTTAAAGTAGTACTAGGAGAATTAACTAATCCAACAACCTTAAAATCCAAAGCATTATAACCCCCTCCAACTGTCTTAGCACTTATAGTTAAGTAGTCTCCAATTTTAATTCCTAGTTTTTTGGCAAGTATGCTACCCATCAAAACTTCTCCCTCAACATTGGAAAGATAATTGCCTATTATGTGTTTATTTATTTCAAAAACCTGTGTATCAATAAAAGGATTTACCACAGTACCCACTACATACTTAGACTTACTACCAAAAATTATCTCTCCAAGAAATTGTGTCCTATACACTACTCCCTCAACTCCTTCAACAGATAAAATAACGTCTTCTATACTATCATAATCCTTTATACCTTTATCAATAGGATATCCCCTACGATTCTCATCATATTCCTTAGAATACACGACTATTGAACTATCAGAAAACTTTACTATACTTTCAACTAACAATCTATCTATACCATTAAAAAGAGAATCCATTACTATATAAAACATGATTCCAACAGCAACAGTAACAACACTAATCAAAGTTCTTCTTTTATGTCTTAAAATATTCCTAAAAGCCATTTTTAAAATCATCTTCACCTCCTTTCATCAGAAACAATCTGTCCATCTTTCAGTAATATAACTCTCTTTGCGTGCCTTTCAATTTTTGGATCATGCGTTGAAAATATAAAAGTCGTACCTTCGATTTCATTCATCCTCTTCATAATTTCAATTATCTCCTCAGCAGTAACAGAATCTAAGTTAGCTGTTGGCTCATCAGCAAGCACAACTAAGGGTTTCTTAATCAAAGCTCTTGCTATTGCAACTCTCTGTTCCTGCCCACCAGAAATCTCTCTAGGATACCTATTTCCCATACCCCTTAATCCTACCATATCTATGAGTTTCATAACTCTTTCCTCCTTTTCAGACGGGGACAAACTATTGTCAATAGTCAAAGGTAACTCAATATTTTCCTTAACTGTTAATACAGGAATAAGGTTGTAAGATTGAAATACAAAACCGATGTTCTTCTTTCTATATTCTGAAAGAAAGTTTTCATCTGCTTTTGTAAGCACAGTACCATTGAAAATAACTTCACCACTAGTAGGAGTATCTAAACATCCTACAATATTAAGAAGAGTAGTCTTACCACTACCCGAAGGCCCCATAATAGCAATAAATTCTCCTCTTTCTATTTCAAGATTTATGTTCCTAAGAGCTAAGATTTTAACACTATCTTTACCATCACCTTTATGATATTCCTTTACTACATCTTTAAGCACTATTAAACTCATAATACACCTCCTCTATCTCACAAAAATTCAAACATAAAAATCATAAACTCTTAACCTCTTTATAGACTTTTACTATCCTCTCCACATTATCCAAGTAATTCTCTAACGCTCTCTTGCCTCTATCAGTAATAACTATTTCAGTTTTTGGCTTAGAGTTATCAAAAAATTTCTTAACATTAATATACCCTACTTCCTCTAAGTTCCTTATCTGTACAGATAAATTACCAGAAGAAAGTTTAGTAATATCCTTAAGCTCATTAAACGACAACTTTTTTTCAGGACTGACCGCTAAAGCAATCATAATAACAAGTCTTGCCTTCTCGTGTATGTTCTTGTCTAAATCAAAATTCATCTAACCCCCTTCCTCTTTGCCCTAACTGTAGTAAGAAGAAAAAATAAAATAAAACCCCAACCAAAAACAATCCCAACCCATAAGAAAACCTCAATATTTCTGTATACAATAAAAAAGGTACTCACAGCACTAGTAAGAATGATATAATAAGATATCAACTCTAGCTCTAGATTATAAAAAACAACACCATAAACCAAATAAAGAAGTCCAATTCCAACTCCAATAACAGGTAAAAGATACTGAGATAATCCATTTAAACTGAAGTATAACGAGAAAAAAACAATCAAAATAAAAATAATCACAAAAAATTTCAAAACCCCTACCCCTAAGATCCTATAAAAAAACGACGTAGGAGAAAAATTAGGATCCGCAACCTTCCAACTAAAAATCTTTACAATCCCTGCAATCAAAGAAATAAAAACTAAACCTAAAACTACTGAATACGTTACAACATTATCATCCAACTCTAAACCACTAACTTTAATTAAGTAAATACCCCAAAACACCAACAAAATCAACACACCAAAAACCAACGACAAATACCTCACAGCCTTAGATAACACAAACCTATCAACAACTTCCTTATCTCTATAAACCATATCCTTTATAATCCGTAACTCCTCCATTATGTCTCTTATATCCTTGTCCTCCATAACATCAATTCCCTCCAGTTTATATTATAAACTGGTTTATAACAGAAATACAACATCCTGAGTTCGTTTAAGAGCTAAGCGTCCTCTGTAAAACATCATCTGAATATTTTGTACTCAGATCTATCCAAACAAATCCAAAAGTTCACTACAAAAGAATATCTCATAAAACATGAAGGTATATGCCCGAAAGGTTAAATTCCTGTCACAAGATAAGGTATAGAACGTGTGAGGCTCTACAACTCTACTCCTACCTTCAGAGACACATACGGATAGGAGCTAAAGAGTTGGCTTAGTCCAAAAAAATACCCACCCTCAATAGACAGATCCACTTCCTTCCAATACAATGAAATTCTAGGTGACAGCGTGATCCCCGAGACACATGAAAATAAAACCTCTCTGTAATTACCAAATATTCCACCCAAGGACACAGGAATATTGAAAGTTATTATAGGGGTTGTTGGAACAGAGACAGATGCAGCTATTGAAAAATCCACAGAGATCCCTCTGAAGTCGTATGATACACACATCCTAGGAGAAACAGTTATCAAGTCTGTAGAGCTAAAGTAATAAAATAGCACCCTTACCTCATCGTACATTTCCACTCCGTCCCATAGAGTGTTTCTCAACTCCAATGAAAAGTTATCAACATCAAAATATCCTCCAACTTCAATACCAATCCTTTCGCTGTAGAGTAGTCTTCCAAAATTAACACCAACACCATAGTAATTTATTATCCTCGCTTCCAACCCAAAGCTATTTACCTTTTCGCCCACTACGACCTCCGTCTTAACCCTTGACATAGAGCTATCATTTATGAACCTATCATAATATCTATCCATCAGTGACAACGAGATGTAACCATCTAGTCCAAATCCTACATTAAGTGGCAGCACTACTACTACAAGGTAAGCCAAAACCCTATGCATAAGCTACCTTCCTTTTTTCATCTTTTCCTTGACAACCTCACTGAACCTTCTAAATCCTTCCGGTACCTCAAATTCCCTATCACTCAGTTTCTGCTTTTGTATAGCCATTATCTCTACATTCACCAATCTTTCTCCCCTCTGGTTATACACCACTATTTTCAAAGGAGCGATAGAACTTTTGTAAAGGTAATGGGCAGAAGCAGACACTAGAAAGCCTTCATTTCCGATCCTCTGAACTCCGATGAAAGGATTAAGAGCTATTTTTAAATCTCTGGTACCTATTGCTTCTACTCTAAAGTCCTTATCACTATATACAAACCTCTTAGCATCGAAACCAAGATACTTTTCGTCACCACCTTCACTGAGTAATATTGGTTTTTCTTCTACGTTCTTTATCATTACATCCAACGGCATTTCCATGTAGTATTTCTCGTCAACGAACACAAAAATACTCCTTCTGGCACTGAAATCAACTATTGGATACCCATTCGTGCCAGAGATCTGTTTCTCAGGTACCATTTTCATCTTACTGCCCTTTATGAATATCTTCACAGTATTGTCCATATCTTTCGAGAGAAATCTGCCAACCGCTATCCCCTCAAACTCTTCCGAAAACACGAGTGACACAGCAGTAAACAAGAGAAACAAACTAGCCAAAAACCTCCTCATATTACACCTCCCTATATTTTCCTATCTCTTATTTTCTTACCTAAAAGAACAAAACTAGTTATAAAGAATACAATAAAGAACACTGATAGAACCACAATCTCAACTACCATATCAGAAACGCCCAATTGTTTGAGAACACCTAGGCGATATACTCTGGTTCCGTAGTAAGGTGGGAAAATATATACCACTGGTCTTAGCCACGAAGGCATCGCTTCCATGGGTATGATAACATTACCGAATAGTATAGGCAAAACCGAAATCACTACTCCTGCCCTTATACCTTCATAGTCCTTCGAAGCAATACCTATCAATATCCCTATAGACACTGAAGCCAAGAGAAAAATCAGGGTTCCAGGCAATACAGTCCATATTCCATCATTTACGTTTATCTTGAAAAGAGGAACTGAAACCGAATACATAAGAACCATACTTATGAAAACAGCTAGCGTAAAAACAGCAAGATACGAAACTACTATCTCCAAGGAACTATACTTACCGAAGGTTATCTTTTGCCTGTTTGTGATAATCACCATAGCAACACCTACAACCGACATTATGAATGTCAAAACGGTTATAATACCTGAGACAATGTAATCCCCAAAGACAATATTTTCTATTCCCACAGCAGTTGTTATTTCAACAGGTAGGGGAGAACTCTCACTCTGTTTTGCGATCCCCATAAAAGTATTCATCAGCGTTGACACTACAACCCCAGAGACTATCATACTACTCTTGTCTAGCTTTATCCTTATCTTCTCGGAAATCTGATAAGAAGGGTCATCCACCTTTACAAGCATTTCCTTTGTGAAGTTTTCGGGGAAAACTATAACTCCCAAAACCTCCCCTTTCCTAACCATTTCCATAGCCTCTTCCTCAGTATCAACTTTAACTATCCTGATAATATTCCTATCTATCTTATCCAAGAATTGTTGAGACACTGAAACCTCACCCATGAAAGGTAGTTCCATACCAGTATCTTTATCCACCACAGCCAACGGTACATCCCTCACTCCATCCCCAAATATCAGGCCAATTATACCTATAACCACCGCCGGTACCAAAACCAGCACAACCAAAAACTTCCTGTTCTTCTCAAAAATCTCCCTCAAAAATTTCATACAACCTCCCCCATAATCTCAGAATATATACTACTCCTTTTCATATTCCTCCTCTAAAACTTCATCTCTAACCCTAAAGACGAGTATATAAGATTATAACCAATAATACCAAAAAAACCACCGATGTCTTTGTAGAAGAACCTAACGTCAAGGTAGAAGTCTACATTCTGGAACAGATTCTTCGTGACACCAAGGTAGGCTATAAATCCCTCTTTCTCGATATTTTCGATCAAAGATAAGCTAGCACTAGTCACAATATCATGTAGATAGGACAATTGTAACATCAAATACTGTCTTGAAACAAAAGGATAGGTTTTATGCCTAGTCAGCAAAATAGGTAAGACTCCTTCTGTATCAAGAGAGTTGAAATAATATTCACACCGGGTAACCAACCTTTCAAAGAACGAATAATCCAGCCCTAAAGCAAACTCAAAGTATCTATTTTTAGGTTCTTCATGATAGTTATACAAAAACTCACCATATATTCCTAACCCAATATCACCCTTAAACGATAACCCACTTCTTATTTCGTTATTTAAGCCAAAGTATCCAAGCACTCCCTCCATGTCGAACCCTGCCAACATGAATGAAGTCCTCAGTAAAGCATCAGAGTTTGTTACTATAGCTCTTGGCACAACTACTAGACTAATATCCCCCATATCACTCAAAAACACTCTGATCCTTAAACAATCCGAACCAACTCTTGAAAAGTTAATATCCGATATATCAAGTCTGTCGAAAAAATTAATAGGTGAAAAAACAACCCCTTGACCAAACCTAAGTAACTGCCGTCCAACTATAATATCACCCCAACCAAATCTAACCATAAGATAAAGCTTCCTCAGATCCACCAAAAGAAGAGCACTATCCCCCAACAAAATCGCATTAGTTTGAGAAAGGAGCACATTATAATATCTCCCTAACACTATGTTGAAGTCAATACTTCCATCTACTTTACCATAAGTAGTGTCATTGTTAACAAATTCTATTCTCAGCGTATTCTTACCGAGATAGTAGTAACTTTCTAGTCGATTATTTGATACCACAGTAGATATTCCAACATCTGTCCTGAAACGCCCAGACAAACTAATCCCGGCATCTTCCTGGGCAAAAACCATCCCCAGACACAAAAACAAAACAAGAACTAGAGAAAACCCTCTCATGCCCCTCACCTCTAGAAACAACAGCTACCTTTCAAGATACCTTTTGGTGAAAATACTATCCGAAATACCAACATCAAAGCTAGCATCTTGTATCTGAATCACAGTTTTTGTACTTTCCTTCAGCTTATCAGAAACTACAGTCTTTGTTGGATAATACTTATTATCAAACGTTCTAACCTCTTCAACCTCAGCAACCTTAAGAAGCCTACCACTCTGGGCAAATATCTCCTCTTTCCAAGGTATGAAAAACTCCTTGTCAACCCACATCTTTCTCTGATAGTAAGAAACATTCTCAACCTTAGCCCTTAGAGAAACAATATAACAGTCTCTTCCCTTTACTTTTCCCTCACCCTCAAGAGTAATACTATACTTTGTGTATATATCTTCCGATTCAAGTATATCCTCATAAGATACATCACTCCCCATCATTCCCTGCTTTAGTAAATGCCCTGATATCAGAAAAGTATTATTTTCAGACTTGTCATAAACCCACAACTGCCTACCAATCTTAAGATACCTTATGTTCCTATCCTCCTTATTAATGAACTCAACATAAGCTTTCTCTTCCCCAACCACCCACACCTTAAAAACCTTTACTCTAGGTGGTTGTCCCGGCAAATGTATCTCCATCCTCGCAGTCATAATAGCACTTTTGAAATCCAAGTTGCCATCTATCTTCCTCAAAATTTCCTCTCCACTCAACCCAAAACCATAACCACCACATACAAAAACAAATAACACCCAAAAAACCATAAAACCAGCACAACAACCCAATCTGGACATACCAACCTCCCCAAGGTTCAATTTATATTGTAAACTAGTTTACACAAAAAAGTAAAAATAAATGACTTTATTCAAGCTGGTAAAGGTTAAAAACCCTAAATCCACTTAGCCTTTTGAAAAAAAAAAAAAAGTAGAATACTTTCTTACACCAATTCTTACAAAACCTTTCTAAAAACTTCAATACTGTTGGAATACAATCAACAACATTTCACTCCACTTGAATTTAAATGACAATCTTTTTAATAATAGACTCATGAAGGTATATCTCAATGGACTTGTAGTTGTTAAGATAGGTGACATAACTGAAGAAGACACCGATGTTATAGTAAACGCTGCAAACTCTTCACTTATGGGCGGAGGTGGAGTTGACGGTGCAATACATCGTAAAGGAGGACCCAAAATTCTAGAAGAATGTAAGAAAATAAGACAAACTCAATATCCTGATGGATTACCTACCGGAGAGGCAGTATACACAACAGCAGGAAACCTAAAAGCAAAGTATGTAATACATACTGTAGGACCTGTTTGGAGAGGAGGGAATAACAATGAAAAACAACTACTTCAAAATGCTTACAGAAATAGCCTTAAATTAGCTGAAGAACTCGGTTGTAAAACAATAGCGTTCCCAGCCATATCAACAGGAGTTTATGGATACCCAAAAGAAGAAGCTGCCAAAGTAGTATGCGAAATCTTGAAAGAATATTCAAAGACCCCTAATACTATAGGGGAGATAAGATTAGTCTTCTTCTCTCAACAGGATTTTGATTTATTCACCAGCATAGCAGACAAAGAGTTTTAAAATGGTAGAGAAAATAACATACTATCTACTTGTAGCACTGTTATCTGGAACTATAATATACTTTTTAGGATCTATTTTGACTTTTATTGGAATAAAAACAAAAAGAATAAAGAGTATTCTAACAAATATTTCCATAGCTTCCATAGCTTACGGAGGAGGAAGCTTTTTAATCTACCTGTTTAGAAATCACGATATTGCATTTGTAATAGCAGGAAGTATTTACATCCTCAAATTTCTAACAGAAACAGATATGGCAAATAAAACTCTATACTCCCAGAAAAATTACAAACCCTATTACCTTACTACGATTGTCATACTTTTATTTCTCTTTATGATGATTATAACCAGAATTGGTAATAATTCAATTTACTCTACCGTTTTAGTGATGATAAACACCATCATTGGTACTGGATGGTTCCTAGACAAGAATTTTAGAATACTATCTTTAACTAACATCGTGTCAATACTATTCTTAGTGTTTCTAAGAGAATATCCAGCAACATCATTGCTATTTTCACTCATACCATACGGTATGAATTCAATTTACATAACTTCAAAAGATTATATTCAAACACTGAGATCCCTTGAGATCTTAACGAACAAAAGAGAAACCATAGTAGAACACCAAATTAGACAATTCAAAGAGTTTTTATTCTTACTCATAAAGAAGATAGAAGGAAGATACTCCTTTAGGAAAATGCATTCTTTTAACGTCTCGACAATATCCGAAGGAATAGCGAGAGAGTTAGGCCTAGAAGAAAAAGTAGTTAACTTGATAAAAGATGCAAGTATGATACACGACATAGGATTTATAGGTATAGATCATAGAAAATTAACAAAAGGTTCTGATTATGAGAAAGAAGCAGAAATTATAAAACATATATCGGTAGGTAGAAAAATAATTGAGAATAGCAATATTTTTATAAAATATCTACCTATAGTGTTATACCATCACGAAAAAGTAGACAGTAGCGGCCCTGAGAGATTAAGCGGTAATATGATACCTTTACCCGTGAGAATAGTTGCTGTAGCAGACAAATTCGAAAGAATGATAAATGGGAGAGAAAGTAAAAAGTTTTCAATCAAAGAAGCACTAGAATTCCTTCAAAAGAATACAAATCTCTACGATCAAGTTGTAGTCAAAGCTTTAGAAAGGTATGTATTGAAAAACTTCAACTATTGACTTTCATAACTTCAAAAAAAGCTTCTTGAGGAATACTCACATTACCTATCATTTTAAGTCGCTTTTTACCTTCTTTTTGTTTCTCAAGTAGCTTTCTTTTTCTTGTAACGTCTCCTCCATAACATTTTGCAGTTACATCTTTCCTGAGTGCTGATATATCTTCTCTCGCTATGACCTTGCTACCTATTGCTGCTTGTATTGCTATTGGGAATAAATGCTTAGGTATAAGTTTTTGCAATTTTTTAACAAGCTCTCTAGCACGATATTGTGCCACATCTCTATGAACAAGAAAGGATAAAGCATCAACAGGTTTACCATTCACTAGTATATCAAGTTTGACTATATCTGATTCTCTGTATCCTACAAGTTCATAATCCATAGAAGCATAACCTGAACTAACACTTTTAAGCTTATCAAAAAAACCATATATTACTTCAGCAAGTGGCATCTCATATTTAAGTTCAACTCTTTTCGAATCTATGTAATGGATACTTTTTTGTTCACCTCTCTTTTCCTTGACTATATTCATAATACTACCTATATACTCTTCTGGAGTAATTATAGAAACTACTGTATATGGCTCTTCAATGCTATCTATCTTTGCTAGATCTGGCATTTCCATAGGATTTTCAACGAAAATTGAAGTACCATCTCTCAAGTTAACCTTATATTTAACAGTAGGAACAGTACTAACAACAGAAACATCAAACTCTGTATCAAGTCGTTCCATTACAATTTGCATATGTAAAAGTCCTAAAAAACCACATTTAAATCCCATACCCATAGAAACTGAATTTACTGGTTCAAATGTTATTGAAGCATCAGTTAATTTAAGTTTATACATAACTTCTTTAAGGTCATTGAAATCCTCGTTTTCAGTTGGGAATATACAAGCATAAACCATAGGTTTAGGTTCTCTATAACCTGGTAGAGGTTCAGATGTCGGATTTGAAGATAACGTTATTGTATCTCCAACAGTAAAGTCAGATATGGATTTTATATTACCAATTAAGTATCCAACTTCTCCTGCGTTTAGTTCATCTTTTTTGATAAACTTTAGAGCCATAATTCCTACTTCTTCAACTTTATACTTCTTTTGTCCCCCCATAAAGAGTATCTCATCACCAGGCCTGACACTACCTTCAAAAACTCTTATTTTAGCTACTACACCTTTGTAGTTATCGTAGAAAGAGTCAAAAACTAACGCCTTAAGTGGAGCATTAGGATCACCTTTAGGTGGTGGTATTCTTTTTACTATTTCTTCCATTAGTTTATCAATACCTATACCCTCTTTAGCACTTATGAGTACTGCATCATCTGAGGGAATACCTAATTCCTTCTCTATCTCTCTTTTTGTAGCTTCAACATCAGCACTAGGTAGATCTATTTTGTTTATAACTGGTAATATCTCAAGTCCCTCTTCAAACGCAAGTAGAAAGTTTGTAAGTGTTTGAGCTTGAACACCTTGAGTAGCATCTACAAGTAACAGTACACCTTCACAAGCTTTAAGTGATCTTTTTACCTCAAAGTTAAAATCAACATGCCCAGGAGTATCTATAAGGTTGAAGATGTATGTATCTCCATCTTTAGATCTATACTCAAACGTCGCTGACTGTGCCTTGACAGTTATACCATGCTGTCTCTCAACAGGCATAAAATCTAAAGCAGGACCTTCATCATTCCCCTTTTCCTTAACCCCACCTATCTCAAGTAATCTATCAGCAAGAGTTGACTTACCGTGATCAATATGAGCTATTATCGAAAAATTTCTAATCTTCCTAATATCAACCATATTTTAATTTTATATGTTTGACCAAAACTCTATCAAAAAAGGTAGGAGAATATTATCAAACCAAAGTAGTAAATCAAGTATTTTAAAATGCATACAAAAATACTCTTTGTAGAAAAAACTACTACGCATGCTTTATCATTACTAAAATAGGTTATGATCGAACTTAAGGGTATTTCTGTATCAAAAGGATTAGTAAAAGGTAGAGCATACTTAATAGAACCAAGTTTAAGTGAGTTTAAAATCCAAACCATAAACCCTGAAAACATCGATTCAGAAATAGAAATATTAAAAAAAGCAATTGAAAAAACAAAGTCCGAATTAAAAAATATATACTCAAATGCCAAAGGCTCAGTTGAAGAAATAGGTTTATTCTTCTCAAACATACTAGAAGATAGCACAATAAACTCAGAATTAGTTGAGCTAATAACAAAAGAAAAAATAAGTGCTAAGTCTTCAATATACAGAATGATCAACAACCTTGAATACAAATTCAAATCAATGACTTCACATTCTCAAGAAAAAGTCTATGACATAATATCCGTATTTTATAGAATCATCAAGAACATAGATATAATCAAACAAGGTCCTTCACACTCAACGAAATCCAACAAAGAAAATATAGGAAATGATGATTACATACTAGTAGGAGTAGATATAGACCCAACGCAACTTCTTGAGATACTTCAAACCAGAAATATAGCAGGCATTGCTCTTGAAAGAGGTGGTAGCGCATCTCATGCATCAATAATCGCACATCAACACAATATTCCAGCAATTTTCGCAGTAAAAGATCTAACAAAAAACGTCAATGAAGATGATACCATCATACTAAACGCCAACGAAGGAAAAATAATAGTAAATCCTGATACAAAAACCCTCTCATCATTTGATGTCGAATCTGTTAAATTTGATCAGTACAGAAAACATCTTCTCGACGTCCTAGAGAAACCAACTAGAACGATAGATAGAAAAACCTGTACCATGATGTTAAACATATCTGATGAGTATGAGGTAAGTTATGAAAACACAAGATACTATGACGGAGTAGGACTTTTTAGAACTGAGTTTGTTTTCCTAAAAAAGAATAGGTTTCTATCAGAAGAAGAGCAATTTGAAATCTACAGTCTTACAGCAGAAAAATTTATCGATAAGCCAGTTATAATAAGGTTACTTGATATAGGCGGAGACAAAGTTTTTGAAAAAAATCTTCAAGAGAGTAAACCAGCATTGGGTTGGAGATCCATTAGAATACTATTCAGTAGAAAAGAAGAATTACTAAAACAATTAAGAGCAATAATAAGAAGTAACATATACGGTAATCTAAAAATATTAATTCCTATGGTATCATCACTTGAAGAGGTAAGAAAAATAAAATACTACTTTAACATAGCAGTACAACAATTAATTGAAGAAAATAAAAACGTTAACGGCAACATACCTATAGGTATAATGGTAGAAATACCTTCAGTTGCGATTATGATAAAAGAGTTCTTAAATGAAGTAGACTTCATAAGCATAGGAACAAACGATTTAACTCAATACACACTAGCAGTAGATAGAAATAACGAAGTAATAGCAGAGTACTACGAACCGTTAAATCCATCAGTATTAAGGTTAGTATACAGATCCATTCGTCTAGCAAATAAGATGAATAAATTTGTCTCAGTATGCGGCGAAATAGCAGGTAATCCTAAGTATACAAGATTACTTCTTGCGATGGGACTTAAAAACTTCAGTATGCCTCAAGAATCAGTCCCCTTTGTAAAAAATGTAATAGTAAATACTCACTCAGCAGAACTCAAGAAACTTCTTGAAGAAGTAAATAGAGCACTCACTCCATCTGAAGTCAAAAAAATAATAGAAAATGATTTCCATGAATTTCAACAGAGAATAGGTATGACTATGCCAATGTTGTAACTATAAACTATGTAGAAAACTAAAACATAATCAAATCACAATTCAGATTGCTTCTTGGCTTCTTCTTTCTTGTACAAGTCTTGATAGTAGTACCCTTTCTTGCTTAACTCTTCTTTTAATTTATCAGGGAAAGGAACTTTGAACCAAAAAATTCTTCTTATTTCTTTCTCTAACTTTTGTATTCCTTCACTTTCTTTAACTAACCAAAGATAGTAATCGTATATAAACTTTGATCTCAAGTCCCCCTTCCATTTCAAAGACTCGTGATACTGATAATAATCTCCTGTTAATCCTTCCTCCATCCAGTGATATCCTGCTAATTCTTTTGCCATATTCCATCTAAAGTCTCCCATTGCTATGACTATACTTTCTTTAGGATTCTTCGAGAAAATTGGTATTGCTATTCTACCTTTACTTGAAATTTTGTTAAACTTATTGAAAGGTTCCCAACATATACCATAGTTACCATAACCTATTGTCAGGATAAAGTATGGAACTATTTTTAGCACAGAAGATCTAGTTTTCCGGTTATATATCTCAGGATCCAAAGCCCAAAGTTGCTTAATATACTCCGCCGCATTTTCCCTAAAATTAGGCTTAAGATGAGACCTAGGTAACATAGATGATGTTAGTATAGGAAAATGATTACCTTGTCTTCCTACACACATTTTTATCATTTGGCGAATAGTTTGTATCTCTGTTTTTATAGATGACGCATCTACTTCATATTCCTCTTCTACATCTTCAGGTAACGTTGATTCTATTTTGTTTATGTCTTCAACAAGTTTATCAATCTTCTGCTGGATGATACTTATCTCTTTATTTACTTTCAAAACATCTCTAACATTTTCCAAAACTTTTTGTAATGTATCTTCTTCAGATTGTGTGTAAGCAACAGAATAATTATCTTCCCTTACATCATCAAACATTCTTGAAAAATCATAAACCCTCTTAACACTATTAACAATAGTCTCCTCCAATAGTTGCCTTCTTCTTAATAACTCCCTAAGTCCCGACATCTCTGCTTCTAGTAATCCCTTTTTTCTTTCATATCTCTCTCTATCAACATCACTTATACCACCAGCAGATTTCTTTTTCTTCCTAGGTACTTCATCAGTAGCACTTGGTTCTATCTTACCTTTGCCTATCTCTTCAATCCACTCGTCTATGTAGTATATCGATCTATATACATCATCATCACTTTCCCTTTTTTTCACAGGAACAGATTTTATCATCTCTTGATCCTCAACAGATAAATATCTAAGATCTAGTATTCCAAACCTAATGAACATTCTCTTAGGAGTAGGTGTCTTATCAAACCATTGAGTACCTATCTTGAATAGAATCTCACTATATAACTCCCAAAATGCGGAAGTCAATCGTTCTTTGTAAACTGTCTTTTTATCTTTATCTTGCTCGTTTTCAAAAAGTCTTTTTTGTTCTAAAAGTTTCTCAACAATTTCCTCATTTTCACCTTCTAAAACGGATTTCAAGAAACTGTTAGGTAGGTTACTATATAATCTTCCCATACAATCTAACTCCTATTCTTAATAGTAAATTTGAATAGTTAAACTTTCAATATTCGAAATAAAGGTATTTGAAAAATTTCTGAATCCCTTAGAAGATCAGATTTGAAGAAAAGAAATCTTGTAAAAGTATATCAAATAATGCTTCCGGAAAGTCATATATGATATTTTTCTTGAAAATCATCAAACAAATATACAACAAGATACAAGGGATAACTAGCAAAGATTACTACAAAAGGCAAAAAGAAGAAACATAAGTACTGTTTGATTGTCTTGAAAAGTTGAGTGATACTTGACAGGAGTGAAATGCTTTGATGAAAGGAAGCATGCGAGGGTATTGTGCGCTGCTAGAGGTAAAATAGATAATGAGACTAAGCATTCTTTGAGAAAGGTGTAAGAAAGATTTAAGAATTACAGGTATCAATATGATAGGAATAGATATAGGGTTGAGCAGGTGATAAGCAATTTCAAGAGAAATGAGATGAGACGATTAGAAGCGAAAGATGTAGAGATGGCTAGGAGTTTAGTAGTGATAGTTGTATTAGGTCTTGTAATGCTTGTGGAGAAAGAGAGTAAAAATTTTTCACATTTTTACAACACTTGCGAAGATGTAAACATCGGGAATTACAAGTATTCATGAGCATTATGGACAATTTTTTGAAAACTCTCGTTGGAATTTGAAACAGTATCCAATTATTTTTCAAAATTAGAATTCGTTTTCGGAGGACAGTATGGAAATAGAAGTTTTGGGACTTGATGGAACAGTTAAAAAGAAAATAAAAGTAGATGACAGCATATTCGGACTTGAATATAACAATGATTTAGTTTACAAGGCATTAGTTGCAGAACTAGCAAATAGAAGGCAAGGAACAGCATCAACAAAAACAAGAGGAGAAGTAAGCGGTGGTGGTAGAAAACCTTGGAGGCAAAAAGGTACAGGTAGGGCAAGACATGGATCTATTAGGTCTCCTATATGGGTAGGTGGTGGTATAGCACATGGACCTAAACCAAGAGATTATACTACTAAAATCCCAAAACAAATGAAGAGAAAAGCTTATTTCACGATATTGTCTGAAAAGATAAGAGAAAAAAGCTTAGTAGTCGTGGAAGATTTTTCAATTAATGTAATAAAGACAAAAGAATTTGTAAGCAAATTCTCTAAGGTGATGTCACTAATAAACACAGGATATGGGCTCTTGATTATTCCATCATATGACGAAAAAATAATACTCTCTGCTAGGAACTTACCAAATCTCAAAGTGTTAGTCTATAACAACTTAAATATCAAAGATCTATTCTACTCAAACAAAGTATTCTTCCTAGAAAGTTCTATACAGAAATATCAAGAACTCTATTTACAGAAAGTCTAAGATAAATCTTCATTGCAAAACGTTATTTTACCCAAATATAGGTTACTGGCTTAATGCTTTGGATTGATAGGTGCATGATATAAGTTATAGAATCTGAATGTAATCAGCTAGAGAAAATTTACATTCTTATCAGGATTTTCGAAGATCTAATTTCTTTGAAAGGGTATAAACAAATTTTTTAGAATTCTGATTGTTGGGGAGCAATATTATGAAGTTTGAGATATCTTCAAAAGTATTTGAGAAAATAGTAAGACCTGTTGTTAAAGCAACATCCTCCAACAAAACCCTCCAAATACTTAACCATATATACTTTGATGTTTCTAGAGATGATATAAATATAATCGGAGCAAATCAACAATATACAGTTAGAGTTAAAGAAAAAGCAGATGTACATTCCGAAGGCAAATTTCTAGTTCTGGGAGAAAAGTTTTTGCAAATACTGAAAACACTACCAGATACCACAATCACGATAAAAGATGAAGGAAACCTCATATCAATAGAAACAGACAGCATAAATTTCTCTCTTCAAACCATACCTATTGAAGAATATCCTAAACAAATACTTGAAGTTATAGAAACTTCTTACAAATTTGATTTATCTCAAGCAGATATGAAAAAAGTAACAAAAAAGATAGTAAAATTCTGCTCATCTGATAACACATTACAGGCTATATTCACTGGAGTACTATTTGACCTTAGAGAAAGTGGAGATATAACTTTCGTAGCGACAGATACAAAAAGAATGGGTATATTTAAATCATCATACAAATCAGAAACTGACACTACTAATACGAAGTTTGTAGTCCCAGCAGAAACTCTTGAGATATTAGAAGATATGCTTGGTGATGAAGGCCCCATTAATGTAGGTGTTAACTATGATGAAGATAATCAAGTCAGGAATGTCGTATTTTCTTTACCAACTGTGACTATATCATCATCCGTAATATCAGGCAACTTTCCAAACTATGAAGCAGTCATACCAACAGGATTAAGTAACTATGCCATAATAAACAAGAAGTCACTAGAAGAAGCAATAAAAAGAGTATCAACAATAGTCGATAAAGAAACAAACAGAGTATCATTTAACTTTGATGCAGAAAGACTTAAAATTGAAGTTGAAAATAGCATAATAGGTTATGCTAAAGAAGTTATACCCTGTAAATATTTTGGAAATCCTGACTATTTGCATTTTAACTACACATTTATACTTGACTACTTATCGTCTCTTGAAGCAAACGAAGTTTACTGGGGATTCACAAATTACGAATCTGCCAACAAACTATGGTCTGAAGACGAAAAAGAATTTATATACGTTGTTATGCCCCTAAGGAGGAGCTAATGGCAGGAGTTGAAGCAGCATCCTTGAGAAGAAACAACATAGTTTTCATCGATGGTAAATACTATCTTGTTGTCGACAATCAACATATAAAATTAGGTAGAGGTGGTGCAAATTCTAGGTTAAAACTCAAGTCTATTGAAACTGGCAACCTTATTGAAAAAACTTTTGGCTCAGACACAATAATAGAAAAACCAGATGTTGAGATAAAAGAAATGAGTATAATCTACATTGACGATACTAATGTCGGAATCATGGATAACGAAACATATGAACAATATGAAATATTAAAAAACACGCTTGGAGATACTTTGCTATACATAAAAGAAAATGTGAATGTTATGGGATATATCCACGAAGGTAGAGTTATAACTATATTACCACCAGATTTCATAGAACTCGAAGTCACTGAAACCGATCCTGGTCTGAGGGGAGATACCGTTAGCGGAGGATCCAAACCAGCAAAACTTGAAACTGGACTTGTAGTACAAGTACCACTATTTGTTCAAATAGGAGATAAAATAAAAGTTGATACAAGGGAAAATAGATACGTAGAGAGAGTTAAATGATAGTCAAAAAAGTCGTACTTTTTATAGCAACAAGGTATATAAATCTATCTGGAAAGGATGTAATATCTAAAATAGCTTTAGTTGCTTTTCTGTCAATAACGGTAGGTGTAGCAACATCAGTAGTAGTGCTATCCATCACAAACGGTTTTAGAGAAGACTTGAAAGAAAAAATGATAGGCAAAGAATCTCATATATCTGTTATAGGTAGAGGATTAGGAATAAAAGATTATGATTTCTTTGCGAATGAAATAAAAAAAATTTTTCCCTGGGTTGTAGACGCCGATCCATACTACGAAGGACAAGGATTACTCAGAAAATGGGGGGACAACATACACGGAACATTAATCATGGGTATAACTACCAATACTATAAAAAGATACCAAAAACACTTTAAACTACTCAAAGGAAGTTATGAACTCAAAAGAGGGGAAATATTACTAGCTGAAACAATCGCCTATAATTTAAGAGCAACAGTAGGATCTGAAATCGAAGTCATAGTAAAACCACCATTAGAGGGAGAACTACCCAGAATTAGAACTTTCATCGTCAAAGGTATATTCTCAACAGGATACGGTGATTATGATAACATATTATCTGCTGTGCTAATAGAAGATGCTCAGTCTATTTTTAAGGTAGGTAAACTTGCTTACGGAATAAGCGTAATGGTTGATGATGTTGAAAAAGTCAAAGAATATAAATACCAAATTCTAAATAAATTCTCAGGAGAGTTTATTGTATTAACTTGGCAAGACACAAATCGAAACCTGTTTGAGGCTATGTACAATCAAAAAACTGTCATGATGTTAATATTATTTCTCTTCTTTACTGTCGTGTCATTTGGTATAATAGGAACTATGATGTCACTAGCACTCGACAAAAAATCAGAAATAGCTATACTAAAAGCAATTGGTATGAGAAATATAGATATACTAAATATATTCGTAATAGCAGGAGCTCTACTCGGAGTATTCGGAAGCATTGTAGGACTTTTAATCGGAGTCTTAATCTCAATAAATCTAGAAGCAATAACTTTAGGAATAGAAAACTTCGTAAATTTCATAATCTTTAATCTCTCCTATCCTGTAGCAAAAATGATAAATCCTTACGTAAGTTATCCCGAAAAATTTGAGTTTTTCAAAAGTAACGTCTATTACATAAAATCATTCCCAACTAAAGTAGAATTTCTAGATCTATTCCTAATTTCAGTTTTTGCAACCAGTGTATCCATACTAGCAGGGTTATTCCCAGCACTACGAGCTTCAAAACTCAAACCTTCAGAAATATTGAGGAATGAATAATTAATCCATAAAAACTATCAAAATATATAACAAGCTAAGCTATATACTAAAAACAAATCCAAAAGCTAATTTTTGTTTTCACAAAATTCATAAGTAATTACATAGTTAATTCATATTTGAGATAACAAATCAAAGGATACCCGTATGATCAAAACAAAAATGTGTCAGAATTTAGTCAAAAGTACTACAGAAAAAACCATCAACCCATCATCTCTAAAAAAGAATCCTTCTGTAGTTTTAGCCTTTATAGAGACATTGTCTTGACTTATCTCCAAAAGCTTTGAAATGTTTTCTCTAATTTTAGGTACATATGGTTGTAATTTAGGTTTGTTTGCTATTATGGTTGAATCCAAATTGACTATCGAATAACCTTTTGACTTGACCATATCCACTATCTTTAAAAGTATAATACTACTACCAATATCCTTCGTTTTTGGCGATGTATCTGGAAAATGATAACCTATATCTCTTTCACCTATTGCTCCAAGAAGAGCATCTGTGATGGAATGAAGTAAAACATCTCCATCGGAATGTGCTAAAGAACCTTTATCATTAGGAATTTCAACCCCTCCTAAAATCAGTCTCTTACCTTCAACTAGTTTGTGTATATCAAATCCTTGCCCTACCCTATACATAAATCAACCTCCTTATCCAATACACTACTGTTTAAATTACAACAATCATTATAACCTAATTAAATACAAAACTAAAAACAAAAAACGTGTATTCCTTAGTTTAACTAATCTACAACTACCAATCAAACCTGATAGAATAGTCTGTGTTTCTATTTCTACAAAAGAATTTTCATATTATTTCTCCTAATCTACAATGTTGACTGAATGAATTTCTGTAGTTTTTCCAATGCTTTACCAGAAGATATCGATTTTTTAGCCATTTCAACTGCTTGAGAAAGATTTTTAGCCAAACCTGATACAAGTATACCTAATGAAGCATTCATTATTATGGCACTTTTCTGCGGTATATCTTTATCACTGAGAATATCAATGCAAATTTTCTTATTGTACTCAATATCCCCACCAAACATTTCACTAATAGGTATGGGATCAAAACCAAAATCTTGAGGCTTTATTCTGAAATATTTTACATTTCCATTTGATAAATATGCTACCCTGGTAGGAACAGAAGGTGAAACCTCATCAAGGCCGTCTTCACTATGCACTACGAAAGCTCTTTCTACACCTAACTTTGCTAAAACTTCTGGTAGAATTTTCAACAACTTTTCATCAAAGACACCAATTAACTGATATTTAGGTCTTGCAGGATTGACTATAGGGCCAAGGATATTGAATATAGTTCTAATTCCCAACTCTTTTCTCACAGGTGCAACATTTTTCATACTTGGATGATAAATAGGAGCAAAAAGAAAACCAACACCTATGTCATTTATAATTTTTTCCATTTTGTCCGGCGGTATATCTATTTTAGCTCCGAGACCTTCAAGTAAATCAGCACTTCCAACCTTACTCGAAACTGCTCTATTACCGTGCTTTGGAACTTTTATATCACCAGCACCTGCTATGACAAAAGAAGATATAGTTGATATATTAATAGTATGCTTACCATCTCCTCCAGTACCACAGTTATCAATAGAAACACCATCTATGTTTATCTTAATAGCATTATCAAGCATACTTTTAGCAAAACCGTAAATTTCACTAACACTTTCGCCTTTTACCCTCATACCGAGTAAAATAGCAGAAGTTACAGTAGGAGATATTTCTCCCTTTATTATTCTATCTGAAACTATACTAGCTTCTTCATCAGAGAGATCCTGTCTTGAACTGATCTTATTTATAAACAAAGAAATGTTTATGGTAGGTTTTATAATATCAATGAAATTCTTTATCATCTTCATTCCATACTCTGTTGCTATTGACTCAGGATGAAACTGAACACCAAATACAGGGTAGGTTTTGTGCTTCACTCCCATTATTTCCTCATCTTCACTCTTCGAGATAACTTCTAATTCCTCGGGCAAAGAAGAAGGATCTATAACAAGAGAATGGTATCTCGTAGCCTTTAATGGAACAGGAAGATCCTTAAATATATCCTTTTGGTTATGAACTATGACTGATGTTTTACCATGCATAATTCTTTTGGCATGAATTATTCTACCACCGAACACCTCACCTATTGCCTGATGTCCAAGACAAACACCAAGTATTGGTACCTTGTCATAAAACTCTCTTATAAGTTCTTCAGATATACCTGCATCCTTTGGCCAACCAGGCCCTGGAGAAATTATTATACCAGAAGGTGACATTCTCTTTATATCTTCAACACTAATTTCATCATTTCTAAAAACTTTCACATTAGGATATATCGCACCTACATATTGAACAAGGTTATACACAAATGAGTCATAATTATCTATAAACACTATCATAGTAGCAAATTATACTAAAATATTGTTGTTATTTCAAATTATCTCACCAAATACAGTAATTTACACTAAACAAAATTTCAACAATTCGACAATAGGAAGAAATATAAAGCTTCTACACGAAGTAGAAAATACAAATCTCTAATAGAAAATCACTCCTGAAAAACTCTTAGACCTTATTAAAATTTCTTGAAATCAGGAGAATTCAAAAATTATCATTCATTGTCATGATAGAACTAAAGGTAAAAATCCTAAGAAAAAACTCAACTCTTCCAAAGTATCAAACAGAAAGCTCAGCAGGTCTTGATCTATATGCCTGTATAGATGAAGACATTGTTATAAACCCTGGAGAAATAAAAAGTATACCAACAGGAATATCAATAGAACTACCAGATGGATATGAAGCACAAATAAGGCCAAGAAGTGGACTAGCACTAAACTATGGACTAACGCTACCAAATACACCTGGAACCATCGATCCAGACTATAGAGGTGAAATCATAGTAATACTTATGAACTTAGGAAAAGAACCTTTTATAGTCAAAAACGGAATGAGAATAGCACAGATGGTTATATCAAAATTTGAAAGGGTCAGTATAAAAGTCGTAGATGAATTATCACAAACGTCTAGAGGTACAGGTGGTTTCGGATCTACGGGGATTTAAATGATATCATTAATAAACAAAACAATAAACAAAATAAAGTCCGATAGATTCTATTTCGATTCTGCAGTACTAACATTCTTCACAGTCTTAGGAAACTTGGTAGCATTCCTTGTAAACATAATCTACACAAGAACTCTACCACCAGGCCAATATGGAGCTGTAATGTCAATAAACTCTTTCATAAATATACTCTCAACAATAGCAATAGCATTCCGAATGTTCAATGTAAGAGAAACATCAGAACTTATATCAAAAGGGCAAGTTAAAAAAGCAGTAAACATATCTTACAAATTTGCACTCTATTCCTTTATTTTACTATCTCTCTTATTCCTATCAGCATACCCATTCTATCAGTACATAACAGCATTTATGAACATTGATTTCTTACCATTCATCATGGCCACAATGGTAATTATACTTTCTTATCTAAATAGTATAACATCATCCCTATTTCAATCCTTAAAGATATTTCTTCTTCTAGGAATAGTATCTTTTCTATATCCTTTCACCAGATTCATACTGACTTACCCATACATACTAGTCTGGAATGGATACACAGGAGCAACTGCATCTATGCTTGTAGGATCTGTATTATCATTCATTGCATCATCTCTGATACTCATCCTAAACAAAGAATATAGAGAAATATCTACTGATAACGGTCAATTCAGAATAAAATTATCCTACTTTATACCACTCATACCAATAGTACTTATAAATATGTTTTATAGCATCTTAAATTTTGGAGATGTTATATTCTCGAGAAGGTACTTTAATGAAGCAGATACCGACATATTCGCAATAGCATCAACAATAGCAAAAGCAAATTTATTTGTGATAATACCAATTTCTTATGTTGTACTCCCTAGAATGATAGAAGACCTTAACACAAAAGGCTACAAAGCAAGTATTATGGCTTTATTCAAAGGCATAATTCTATCTCTTCTCGCAAGTATACTATATCTTATTTTCATAGCACTATTTGGAGATATAATACTCAAGATATTCGGCGAAAGATACCTAGAAGCAAAAAGCATATTAACTCTATTCACATTAGCTGTCATACCTCTCGGAATTTCATTTCTGTTGATAAACTATAGCATTGTATTCAAAAACTGGTATTTCTTAATACCACTTGCTATAACTGATTTTATACTAATAACAGGATTTATAATGTTTCACAACACATTCATAGAGATAATAATAGTTGACCTTGTAGCAGGAACTTTCTTAATGGTATCATTATCAATTATGTTACTACTATCAAAAGAACCAAAAACCTCAGCTTCTAAAGAAGAAGCAATACTAGAAGAAAATACACAAATTTGAAAAGCCTAATCAAAAATACATAGAATAACTACGCAAAACAAGGAGTACAAATCTATGACAGATAAAGATAAGATATCAGCGATAACTAAAATATTAAAACAAAACAACACTATAACTTTAACAACTAAAAACAGCAAAGGCAATGTATGGTCAACTAAGGTCTACTATGGCGAAAAAAATGGCAATATATACGTCATACTAGAAAAAGATGGACATACTTTCAAAAACATAATTGAGAACCCAGAAGTATTTTTTGTGATTGAAAAAAATGATCCATCAGCATTCATACAAGGGATAGGGATAGCAGAAATTTTAGGAGACACTGACAAAACACCTGAAAGAAGTATAATAACCAGCAAAAATTTTTCCATAGTGCCGTTTCTAAAATCTAATCCTAATACAGCAGTAGTCAAGATAAAATTAAGCAAACTTTATGTAAGCTATTTTCAAGAAGGATGGAAACCTAGATTTGAAGTAGATGTCGACGATTATACAAGAGAAAAAATAGCAAAAGAAATGTCAAGTGAACCTAAATTAAAATATGTAATACAATCAACCAGACCATGGTCTTTGGTAGCAACTATAAGTGCAGTCGTAATGGGAACACTACTTGCTCCTGTAATCGATATAATAAAGTTTTCTCTAACACTCATAAGTGCTATGCTAGTTCACTTAGGCGTCAACGCTATATCTGATTACTTTGATTATAAGAAAGGTGCTGATAACTGGAAAACCCTAGGATCAAGTAGAGTATTAGTTGAAGGACTACTCAAACCTAAAGAAGTATTACTAGTAGGGATAACACTTATATTTTCTGCTTTAGTTATAGGTAGTATAATATGGTATCTCATAGGATTCAACACTACATTTTTATACCTAGTCTTAATAGGTGGAATACTAGGATTATTCTATACATTCATAGGATTTGGATTTAAATACGTCGGACTCGGAGATATAGCAGTATTTATAGCTTGGAGCGGTATATTTTTCGGATCATATTTCGTACAAACTACCATACTAAACCTTTCAGTAATAGTAAGTTTCTTACCAATATCTTTACTAGTAGTAGCAATACTTCATGGTAACAATATGAGAGACATACAAGATGACTTAAATTCAGGATATAGAACATTTGCGGGAATACTAGGACAAGAATTATCAAAATACTACTATGCATTTTTAGTAATATCATCTTACCTCTCTCTGTTAATTGCTATAATACTGGGATTCTTACCCATATGGACATTAATAGGACTATTCTCATTACCACTAGCCATAAACAACATTAAATGGGCTTTTAGAGATAATTATATCCAAAAGGGCATGCTTGACCTTTTAACAGCAAACCTTGTGAAAATTAACTCAATCTTAATTATCGCAGGAATAGTAATATACAGAATAATGAAAGTATAAACTAAACCAACCGTCAAATAACAAAAATCTAAACAAAGCTATATCTTCACTATAGGTGAGTTTTCTATCACATAAATCAAGTTATCTAAACAACTTCAATGTAGGCCAAAACCTCCACATGATGTGTCTGTGGAAACATATCAAATGGTACAACTTTCTTAACTCTAAATCCATACTCATATAGCTTTCTTATATCTCTAACCTGCGTTTCATAATTACAAGACGAGTACAATATCTTTCTAGGTTTACCCTTTTGCTTGTAGTATGATATTATAAAATTCATAGTGTCACTATCAATACCCTCCCTAGAGGGATCAACTATGATAAATTCCGGAATCAAGTTAACTATTGGAATTACCTTACTTACTTCTCCTCTTATAATCTCTACATTCTTTATATTGTTAAGAGTTATATTGAAAATTGCATCCTCAACAGCTCGCTTACTAATTTCAACACCTATAACTCTGTCGAATAAATCACTTACAAAAAAAGTTATCAGACCAACTCCACAGTACAAATCAAGTACCAAACTCCTATCCTCCAAGTTCTCTAAAACTAACTCTCTAATCTTCTTAAGCCAAATAGGTATAACATAGTTATTAACCTGGAAGAAACTTTCTCTAGAAATTCTAAACTTGTAAGACAAACCATCAACAATAACAGTTTCAAAAACATCTCTATCCTCAAAATTCTGTGTTTTTATTTGATTTACAACAATATCTCCATCCGAAGTTGATCTAACTTTAAACACATGCGGCGGAAAATTTTCCTGTTGCCTTATTTTTTTAAGAGCATAGTTGATTTCCTCAGAAGCAATTTTACACTCATCAATATCAACTACTATGTTGGTATCTCTTCTAAGAAAACCTATTTTTTTATGTTTAGGATTTACTCTAAACATAACGCTGTTTCTATAATTATACTCCTTAGGTGATGGAACCACATCCTCTATGATTTCAATATTAAAGTATGGAAGAGTCGAAAATTCTTTAATAAGAAGAGACTTTTTATACTCAAGCTGTTTCTGGTATGGGAGCATTTGTAAATCACACCCACCACAATTTCCAAAAAATTTACATCCTGGATCCACTCTTTCCTCAGACGGCTTTAATATACTTACAATATCCCCATATATAGGAGAAAACTTAAAAATCTTTACATTAACAATTTCACCGGGTATAGCATACCTTGTAAAAACCTCAACATCTTTATCAGAAACACCTCTACATAAACCTTCTTTTTCTATATCTAATATTTTGATTGTAATAACATCTCCCCTATCCATACTTTTGTCTAATAATATTAAAAAATTAAACATCAAACGATAAAATTTATATCACTCATCAAAACAACAGTTACAAAAAATTGGATAAAAACTTCAGAAATTGTTATAATTAACTTATGATAATACTAAAAGAAAAAAGCAGTTTCTTACAGATTCTAGAAAAGTATTATAGCTGGAACTTTGAAAAATTGTTTGAAGATGTATCATACGATGATGTTGAAAAAGCTTTAACAAAAGAATATTTAAATGACAACGACCTAATTGCCCTATTATCACCTAAAGCACATAAATACATAGAACTTTTGGCAAGAAAGTCCTACAAAATAACAAGACAGTTTTTTGGAAATGTAATTTTCATATACGCTCCACTGTACGTATCAGATCATTGTGTAAACGCATGTTTGTATTGCGGTTTTAGCGTACTTGAAAAATTCAAAAGGACAACCCTACCTTTAGATAAAGTCAGAGAAGAAGCCAAAATCTTAAGAAGTAAAGGTATAAGACACGTGCTACTACTTACAGGTGAATCTAAATTAGTCGGCGTAGAATACATAACAAGTGTTATAAGGGTTTTAAAGGAGTACTTTGATGAAGTTTCTATTGAAATATACCCAATGGATGAAGAAGATTATAAAAAGGTAATAGAAAGTGGAGCAGAGGGTCTAATAGTATATCAAGAAGTATATAACAAAGAAATCTACGACAAACTCCATTTGTTTGGTCCTAAGAAAAACTACACATACAGATTGGAAACACCAGATAGGGGATGCAGATCTGGATTTAGAGAGATAAATATAGGAGCTTTACTAGGATTAGCACCTGTAAGAAGAGAAGTATTTTTCGTACTCAAACATGCAGAATATCTCTTTGAAACATATCCCAATGTCGAAATAGGTATTTCATTTCCTAGAATGAGACCTATACACAATAGTAGTAATTTCAAATTCGACCTATATCCTGTCAGCGATATAGATTTGGTACAATTTATAACAGTTGCAAGAATATTCCTAAAAAGAGTATCCATAAACATCTCGACTAGAGAATCTAGTACATTTAGAGACAATATAGCACTTCTAGGTCCTACTAGAATGTCAGCAGAATCATCAACCGCAGTAGGTGGCTACTCACAAAATATAAAATCATCACAATTTGATATCTCCGACGAAAGAACCATACAAGAGTTTACAGAAATGCTAAAATCTAAAGGATTACTACCTACCTTTGTAAACTGGATTAAAGAATTCCATGTTTCTTGAAGATACATTAGATGAGAACATAGAAAACATAGTAATATCAATAAACGCCGGTATAACATTTGTTTCATGGTTTATATATTTATCTCTAATACTATCAAATTTTTCGATTCTTAAACAGAAAAACTTAAGGTACTTATACTATAACCAAAGACACTTTCTCACAAACTTCCTAACAAACTCCCTTATATTTTTGTTTCTATTTAACTATATTTTCGAAAACGTATATGGTTATACAACATTTCGCCTTCTAAAAGATCTTTCACTCACGGCATTTATCTTCGTATCACCATTGATAGTAAGAATAACAACCAATAGACACGATACAATAAGTAAATCCTACTTAACTATATACGGTATTGTAACTTTTATTACTTCAATATTTCTAATACTTGGTTCCCTATACGACATACCATCTGTTAAGCTGTTGATAATAACAATACCAATATCAGTTTCTGTAATCGAAAGTGTTAATTTCTTCGGAATATACAACAAAGAATTAAATAATATCAAAAAAATCAGTATATTCATAACCATTTTGCTACCATCTCTTCTAGCAATTTCAGTAGCAAACGAACTTACAAAAGAAGAAAACAAAAACATCATAAACACAATCATTTCGTTATCCGTAATAACATTATTCAACCTTACCACAATAATAAACATGATAAGAACTACAATAGAAAAATACAAAAACTACAAAACCCTACTAGAAGAACTCTCAAAAGAATACAAAAACGAGGAAACCATATTTAGATGGTTTACAGTTATGTTAATATCGATTCTTGAAGAAAGAGATTACTACACTAAAGGTCATTCTGAAAGAGTAGCAAAATATTCTTATAATCTTGCCAAGATTATATATAAAAATACGCATATGCCAAACTTCATAGAACTAGGTGCTTTGTTACACGATATAGGAAAATTAGGAGTAAGAGATGAGGTTTTGTTACATCCATCAAAACTACCACCTGACATGATGGAAGAAATGAAAACACATACTGTTATAGGTAAGGAATTACTTTCCTCTGTTAGTTTATTTAGAGATCTAAGTGATATAGCATACCTACACCACGAAAAAGTTAATGGAGAGGGATACCCTTTAAGACTAAATGGCAAACTCATACCAGATTATGTAAAAATAACCACAATTGCTGATGTATTTGATGCCCTTAATTCCTCAAGAGTTTATAGAGAGAAATTAGATATAGAAAGCATAAAACAGCTGTTTCGTGAAAATCTTGGACAACATTTTGATGAAAAAATAGGTACTATATTTCTAAAAAATCTATCCAAAATAGTATAAAAACTACTTTTCAACAATCTAAAACCAAAGATCTAATAAGGAAATTATTCAAGGTTCTTGTTGCTAAATTATAACAACATATACCACATTTTACAGAAATCTTTAATGTAGTGATAATTATCTTCTACTCTGAAAGTAAATGTTTAATAACTAGGTCACCTACTTCAGTAGTTGAATATCCCATTTGTCCTGCGTTCATACTTTTCATCATTTTCACGGTTTTCTTAACTGCTTCTTGTATAGCCTTTGCAGCTTCTTCTTCCCCTAGAAACTGTACCATAAGCCTTCCTGCTTCGATTGCTGCTATTGGATTTATAACATTTTTACCTGTATATTTAGGAGCAGAACCACCCATAGGTTCAAACATAGATACACCTTCTGGGTTTATATTACCACCAGCAGCAACTCCAAGTCCTCCCTGTATTATCGCTGCAAGATCGGTTATTATATCACCAAACATATTATCTGTAACAATAATATCAAACCATTCAGGATTCTTCACCATCCACATACAAGTAGCATCAACATGCGCATAGTCTGTTTTAACATCAGGATACTCTTTCGAAACTTCATCAAAAACCCTAGCCCACAAATCATGAGCATAATTTAAAACATTAGTCTTACCAACCATGGTTAGTTTCTTTTCTCTACCATACCTTCTAGCATAATCAAAAGCAAACCTTATTATCCTTTCAGTACCATGTCTAGTACATATCATTTCCTGAACTGCTACTTCTCTTGGAGTACCTTTGTACAAAAATCCTCCTGCACCAACGTATAACCCCTCAGTATTCTCCCTTATAACAGTAAAGTTTATCTCATTAGGCCCTTTATCTTTCAAAGGTGTCCAAACTCCTTCGTACAGATGTGCAGGTCTTAAATTAACATATAAATCAAGGTCAAACCTTAACTTAAGTAATATACCTCTCTCTAGAATCCCTGGTTTAACCCTAGGATCTCCTACCGCACCCAAATATATAGCATCAAAATCCTTGAATTCCTGTATAGCACTGTCAGGTAAAACTTCTCCTGTCTTAAGATAGTGTTCTCCTCCATAAGGGTAATTAACAAACTTAAATTCAATACCATATTTGGATCCAACAGCCTTAAGCACCTTAACACCTTCGTTTATAACCTCAGGTCCAGTACCATCTCCAGGTATCAAAGCAATATCATACTGTTTAGACATTATAAACCTCCTAGATAGGATTTAAGTATAACTAATACAAAAAAGTATTTTCAAAAAATCCATTATAAAGTTGTTAAATTCCAAGATTTTAAGTATCACTTATATTACTTAATTATGTACAATACTTACTTACTTCCTTTTGCCTTAACAGATACTAAGCAAACAATTTTCTCTAAAATACAATAAACTTCTAGTAAAAGAAATCGGTACTTTCTTAAGCGATAGTTTTGTTTTACATAAATACTTCCTTTATCCCAACCTTATCAAAGACTTTTCTATTATCCTTACATGGTGGTAATCCAAGAATTATGTAGTACAAAGTTATTGTTTTTGATCTTGTTCTCTTCTTTGAGTATCTGATATCAAGAGTTAATTGAAATTTAAGGTTTTCCATATGACCTCCAAACATATTTTGAAATCTTCTATTCTGTAAAGTTTAGACTCTGTATTTCAGAGCAAACAAAAATTTACTTTGAAAAACATTTGCTCCTAGTCAAAGTAATACTGTCTTAAATCTCCAACTCTCTTAGATAATTCAATTGGATTCATTATCTTAATTATCTTATACTCATCATACTCAGCTAGATCTACTAACTTATGTTCTTCAATTTTGTTTAGAGATTCATTAAAAACTAGTTTTACAACTTGTTTTGATCTATCTTTCGGACTCACATCCTTAACAAAACCAATCATACCATTCGAAATTTGAATCCAACTACCTATAGGATAAGTAGAAGTTGCTCTTACGAAAGCAAAAATTACATCTTTATCATATTTTCCAATCTCATTTTTGAGAATGTAACCTAAAGCAACAGCAGGAGAAATAGGTCTCTCTATAAAAGGATTCTCGAGCACCAATTCGCTAAATTTCTCAGCAAAAGCTATTATAGGTGAGTATTTTGACATGTACCTCTTTAATCCTTTTGGATACCCACTACCATCAAGAAATTCATGATGCTCGTAAACAGCTCGCTGAACACTGACATCTAAGCTAAGCTTCTGAACAAAAAAACTGGATTCACTAGGATGAAGCTCTATCTTTGATATATTAGTAGATGGAATCTTGTAAGATGGAGGTATAACACCAAAATTCTTTCTAATACCTACATCATGAAGCAAAGCAGCAAGACCAATATTTATCAAATCATCTAAATCAAACGTTTTCAGAGAAATAAGCTTCAAACTTCTAGGATCAATCTTGCTATTTTGATTTGACGATATCTTTTCATAAACTATATTCGTGAGTTCCTTAGCTATCATTATGGACAAAGCCATAACAAATATAGAGTGAGCAACTACATAATCATCATTATCTGAATATTGGAGCATAGAGCTAAGCACTATACCACTATTATCATCTCCAAACGAATTTATAAACTTCAAAATAACACTCTTTGCGGAACTTACAAAAGAAACCTTATCTGTAACAACCAAATCTAAAAAATAATTTGAAATACTTTTATTCGAAAGATTCAAAGACACCACTTCTTTTTTTGCCTTTATTGGAATAACATTCTTCAATGATACAGCATCAACAAAACTCTGAGATATCTCCCTTATGGTCTTTCGAACATCAAGTAGCATAGTTTGAGATACTATTTGATCTTTTTGAACAGCATCAGATATTAGCGCAGTAGTTTTATCCACTTTGTCTTCGTAATCTTTACCTCTTATATTCAGAATAGTATTTCTTATAGCTTCTGATATTTTTTTATTAATTTTTTCATCGCTAAAACCCATTTTAACATCATAGTCTGTAAAACTATTTACAGTTTCAGCTACTCTAACATCAAAATCATCAGTAAAATGAATACTTGAACTACCTTTTTTCTCTACCCCAAAAGCATCGACAAGACTTTTATATCTCAATACTCTGACATCTTTAATCTGATCCAGTTTCTGAATTACTCCTATAGTATTACTATCAAGCACTAGACCCTTCTTTAAGTTATCATAGTAAAGTATGTCTTCATCAAGTATGTCACCTTCAAGGATAAAAAACTTGGATACTTTCAAAGGAACCCTAATCTCATCAAACCCTTGTCTAAAATCCTGCATACCAAAAGTATTTTAAAAAATTCTATATCAATATTCAACTACCCACTATTCCCTATAAATAGAAGGATATCTTTATAACTTTTACTAAACTTATAACAATTACTTTACGAATATAGAAGTTGTTACAACACCACCTATAGGAAATTCCTCAAACACTTCATCTTCAACCATGAAAGGTATCAAATTCTTTGATTTAGGATTCAAGGTAAATACAGTTGTAAGGTAGTTAGGCAAAAGATTATACACATAACCACTACTAGCATAACTCGACGATGGTATCTCTAAATACAATACAAGTTTATCAGTTCTCAAGTCATGCGATATGAAATTATATAATTTTTCATAAGTGTCAAATACTATCATCTCAGGAAATGAGTTTACCTTCTGAATAGTTCTCAAGGCTTTATTTGACGCACCTATATTTATTTTTGTTCCACTTTGTACCCAAGTTGGTATCCTTAACTTAAACTCTCTAACTTTTATATCATCTCTAAACTTCTTTATACCTACCGAAACCTTCAGCTCTTCTCCTGGAGATACAACAAGCTTCGAAGGTACCACAAAAGCTATAAATCCAACATCTATAGGCTTAGTATTTATATCAATTCTAATACTGTCTATCTCAACTTTGAAAATTGGATTGTATATTAGGAAATCTAATATTGAATTAACATCAGAAATAGATATCCCATAACCATATCCAATCTGATAAACAGGTATTATATCAGTAAAGTCAATTACAAATTTTCTCTGTACTCCATCAAATCTAAACACAATACTTGTATTCAACTCAACATTTCCCTCACCAAATATTCCTCTACTTCTCAAAACAGATTCTGTCACAACAGCAGATATAAGTGAAGATAATATTCCACCGGTTTTTGCTATTTCATAGTTATACCTGTACTGATTATCAACTTGAACTGAAACACTTATTGTAGGTGCATTTTTACCTACTAAAGCAAAAATACCACTACTACCATCAAACTCCATACTCCCTACTATCCTTTTAGGAACACCTATTTTGAAAGATAGATTATCTCTTGGTACTATTGTCACTATTTCAACCTCTGAAATAGGTATAGACATTTTACCACCTAGAAAAGCAGGATGCCCTAGAGCAAATACTTTATTACTATCAACATAAGTCACAGTCCCTATAGCTGTAACCTCCATATCCCCAGAAACTAAATTTATACCTATACCATCACCAGGTCTAAATCCTTCAAAATCAGTATCTCTACTTATTTGAAAAGAAGAAAAACTATCCAAAAAAACAAAATTATCATTCTTAAAGGCATTTTGAATTATTTCTCTAGTAGTTTTTGACACCCCACTCATAATTATTGGAGTTACATACTTCATCTCACTCGGAAGTGAAACATAATTTTTCAAATACTTTTCAAGTGGTAAAATATCCTGAATAGGTGTTATACCAACTATAGGTTCTTTTAGGAACGTCCAAGTAAAGGCTACAGCACCAACTAACTTGTTACTTATATACACAGGACTACCACTCATCCCAGCAACTACACCACTCTTCAATATTTCTTCATCATTTATCCTAGCAATTATAACTCCAGATTGGGGATTGTTTTTCAAAACTCCTAAAACTTCAACTTCAAACTCCTTTAATCTATTGTCACTCCATCTAGTTACACCCATACCCTTTTGCCCTTTCTGAATATCAGATAACTCAACAAAACCCTGAGATAAACCTAACTCTATTTTTAAAAACACAAAAACTGCTACGCAAGCAACAACAATCATAAGAAATCTCATTTTCATACAAAATATAATAAAAAACTTTTAATCAAAAATCCACTAGATGAAATTGAAGTTTTGTCTATATTTTGGTACTTCTTCGTAGAAGAGTATTCTGATCTTAGAAGATATAAAAATATAAAATCTCCATAATACTTCGCCCTACCTTAACTCCTCTATACTTCCATCACTCTCCATAAACTCTAAATCAGTATCAAAAACCATTGGTTATATATATCACCTCTCCTTGTAGATAACTAAATTAACCTTATACTCCTTCCCATTTAATCTCATACTCTAATATTCCATACTACAACCTCCTTTACAACACCTACCTCATCTAACAATACTCTCAAAATCCATACCTGCATTCCTATCTTTAATCTCCCACCATCGAAAGAGAGCTTAGACATCCTAAAACTCTTAGATAAAGTTATCAAAAGAATTTTACTATCTTCTTCCTAGGCTTGAGTAAAATGCAAAACATAAAGCTTTTGACAAAGTGATTTATAGTTTTCTGTTAGTCATTTTTCTTCATCACTAATCTTTACTAAACCACTATACAAATCTCAAATTGTTTTCTCTTGAAAGAAGAAGATCACTAAACATAAACTATTTCAAAAACTTATGAAAAAGAAAACATTTACTCTAGGGTTATTGATCATATCTTTGAAATTATACGGACTACAAATAACAGAAATATTAATAAACTATCCGTATGAGTCAAATTATTGTCAGTACATAGAAATATTTAACAACAGCCCCAATCCAATTGATCTGAGAGATTTTAAACTCTCTGTACAAGGATACGAGATCAAGATAACTAATCTATACCTTTCTGACTTTGAAACAGAAGGAATCACAAATAGTTTTATCCTTAACTCATCAAACATTGCTGTAATACTACCATATTCTTACTCTTATTCATCTAAACCATTCTACTTTCCATCAAATACTCTAATACTAACAACGTCAACAAAATATCTAGCAAAAGAAATACCATTAAATTATAATATTGTCTCTACAGTTAAACTAATATCAAACACTACTACCATAGATCAAGTTAATACAGGGAGCTTAACATTAAATTCAATATCCCTTGAACGAAATGGAACACTATTTTATTCAACGGGTAACCCCTCTCCAGGTTATATAGACAAAGACAAACGAATTTGGTTTTCAAAATACCTTTACAATCCAAACGAAATAGTTGAAGTATTTTTAAATTTTCAAACCAACTCCGATAGGTTAAACGTAAAACTCATAGGTAAAGGAGATATTGTTGTAAGTAAAATTGGACAAAATCTATACAAAGGATACATAACAGGATTCAACAACGGTGAAAGAATAGTAGCTAAGTACGATAACTTAAATTCTACTAGCAAGATACTAAACTTATTTGATACCAACTCTTCTATCTATGAAAAACTCTTGGTAAACGAGGTTTGTTTTGCACCCAGTAAAACATGGTATAGTATATTACAAGGCGATACACCACAAGAAATTGGAAGAGAAATTGACAAATATTTTGAAATAGTAAACCTACATTCAAATATTATCTACATAACAAATTTATACATTCACTGTATATCAAGAGACATGGAGGTTTATTACAATCTGGCAGAAAGAGCATATTTTTCATCAAAAAGGGGTTTTTTAACTAATCCTGTTTACATAGAACCCTACGAATATCTTATATCAAGTACTCCAAAAATCACCAGTAATATGGTTTTCACAATAAAGGATAACCATCCTTATAAAGGTGGTAAAATAATCAGCTTTATCGAAGAGAAAAACTTAAAACTAATACCCTACAGTCATTCAAACGAATACATGTACCTTGGCTACAGGACAGCTAGTTTATTACCTAATGCTCTAAGTATAGAATTAGGTGGTAAATATAGAAGTTGGTCAGAAACAATAGCAAGGTATAATGGATATCAAGAACCCTCTATATTTGTAGATAGTAAGTACAAAAAAATCGGAACTACTGTAAGGATAATCATAGTTGACGAAGTTTGGAATAACTACTTAACCTTGAAACTAATATCAAGAAATTTTGGAACTACTAGAATCTTAAATATTACAAACCAAGGCCTATACTACCTAGGTGAATATAAAATATCAAAAGAACCTTTTGACGGAATTTATGCAACTGAAGAAGATGAAATTATAATTGAGTACCACAAAGACGGTATAACTTACCGTGAAAATTTTCTAGCAATACCACAAAACGTAAAAGATATAATTCCCAAAGAAACTCCTTTTCTTGAAAAAACTATACTCAAGTATGGGGACAAAATAAGAGTACTAAACTCATCAAGAGGAGATAAAATAACATTATATGACAAAAGCGGTAATTTCATACTCTCCCTAAACATTGACAGAAATAATTCATTTGAAATAAGTTCTACTTTCATGTCAAAAAACAATTTGTATATAGTACTCATTGAAAGAGATAACAAAAAGTATATTCATAAGCTATTCATTCTTGAGTGATAACCTTATTACACCACTCTATTATCTCACTCCTAAGCTTCCTAAAATCTTCTAAAGATATTTCAAAACGCAAGAAATTAAACGTATCTTCATCAAGCCTAATACCTTCAACAATTCTATAGTAATCTTCAATTTCTATTAAATATCTAATATATTCAGAAATAGGTATGTCAACTTTTAATCTCTCTTTTATAAACTCTACAAAATTAGGCAAAGCATACCCAATAGGAATATCATCGAACTCCATATAGTTTTTAAAGTATATCTTGTCCAAAACCAACTCAATTTCCAACAAATTTCCTCTCCCTTTCTTTATATCATCCGTATTTTCGAACGCTTTTATGACCTTCGTCACATAGTTATCATATTCTTTAAAGTTAAGATTTTGTATACTATGCTTAAGTTTGGCTACAACAATATCCTTAACCTCTTCAGACAGCATAGGATTTGAAGATATAGGTCTTGATTTCAAGTATGCTATAGTTTGCCATATTTCAAATTGAGAATTTCTTAAGGTATCAAGCGATAGAATAAAACTACCTTTATGAGAACCTTCAACCAGCCTAGTATCAATATTAAACACTAAGTTTAGATTATTGTGAATATTCAATGTCTTGTCCCTCACCTCATAAAACTCATCTGAAGACGAACTATAAGGTATTACATATATGAGGTCAACATCTGAAAAGAAATTTATCCTTCTACTAGCAAGTCTTCCTAAAGCAAGTATACACAATTTACCATCAAGAACCTCAGAAAAACCTGAGAATATCTTATCATACATTTTTGCGATATAATCTTTTATAGTTTGATGTGGAAAAATCTCATTTACTCTTATAAGCGCTAGAGAAGTCATAAATACTTCCCATACTTCCTGAATAACATTTCTGTAATTTGGATTATTGAAATCAACTCTTCCCAAAAAAGGTCCTAGAAGATAGTCTCTAAATGCTTGAATATCCATCATACCATCCCATATCCAACTACGTTTTCTAAGTGTGTTTATAAACATATCTTTTAGAATTGATGCATTCAATATAAAACGAACATTTCGCTCATCAGTAAAAAACTGTATTGATATAGGAAGGTTTTGTGTTGCATCAAGTATGTAATATATATTCGATAGAGACCTATCCGGCATAGGTGATAAAGAAACTGCTCTAAGTAAATTTCTCAACCCTATACTCGTTTCTACTCCACCACGAAACGATTTTGAAACCATACTCTCAAGAAACGAAAACGCCCTTGATACCTCTGTCAATCCATAATTGGCAAGTAATTTTCTAACCTCTTCCTCATCAGAATTGTAAAGGAAAAATATACTTTCTTCTCCTACTCTAACGTCTAAGAATTTCTCAAATATGTACTTCTTTACCTTTATCACATCCTGCTTAAGCCTATTAACAAGTTTTAGTAATTCTGTATTCTCGTTTCCTATAACTCTGTCAGACGAAAAATGCAAAAGTCTATATAAACCTATCATCCTATCATTACTACCTACAGGTATTGAAAAATCTTGCAAGTTTGAGTAAAGCTGTATGTAATTCTCCAACCTTCTTAAGTTTCTGTACCCATCCTCAAGTACTCTTCTAGTCTCATTATCAATTATTTTAAGTTCCTCTAACGTATAGATTGCTTTCAGAGTGTTTGTCGATCTTAATTTACTTTCCTTTGTACCAAATATGAGTTGAAGCAATTGAACTATAAACTCAATATCTCTGATACCACCCGTTGACTTTTTCAAATCGTTTTCTGCTCCTTTTATTTTTTGTTTTATACCTAGTATATCAGCTATTTCAGCATCTGAAAGAGGCGTAGAAAACACTATTTTCTTGATATTCGATATAAATCTATCACCAAGTTCATGACTACCTGCCGAAAATCGTGCTTTAATAAGCATCTGTTTTTCCCAAGTTTGGGCTCTTTCTTCATAATACGCATAATAACTACTTTCACTTCTCACAAGTGCTCCAAACTCGCCATCGGGTCTAAGTCTAGTATCAACTCTATACAAAAATTCACCTCCAACCGAAGATGAAATATCACTAACTATATTCCTAGCAAGCTTATCAAAAAATTCCGAATTATCTATATACTTAGTAGTATTACCATCAAAACCGTAAACAAATATCACATCTATGTCTGAGCTATAATTAAGTTCTAATCCCCCAAGTTTACCTAAAGATATTATACAAAAATCAGACGATGGAACACCATAACTCTCTACAAGTTGCCTATATTCAAAGTCTAACACAGCACCTACAACAACATCAGAAAGAAGCGAAAGCTGATAAACAGTTTCTTCAAACTCCAATATCCCTAGTATTTCCTGCAAAACAATCCTTATAAATTCTCTTTTCTTGAGATAGTTCAAGTTCTTCAAAAAAATAGTTTTTTCTCTTTCTCTCAAAATTTCATTTATTTCCAGTTTTAAATCATCAAAGTTAACCTTATAGTATATATTGTTTTTCAACCATACTAGTAGAGATTTATCCTCTAAAAGTATATTTCGTAAATATACACTATACCCCAAAGCCTTAGTTAAAAGAATCGTATTATCATCGCCTGAAAGTAAATCTTTTAAAAACTCTTTATCCTGACTATTTCTATTCACAAGTAAATTAATGTTATCAAAACAATAACTAGGTATAGGTGAGTACTTTTCGATAATTTCTACTGCTTTGTGAGCAATATCAAAAGATATAATTTCCATCATCGCATTCAAAAGCTTCTTACTAGCTTCCATAGAAGGAATTATTTAACAAACGCCAATTAAACTTCATCTACAATTTCTAAAATGCAATAATTAACAGCAAATCCTTAAAACTCTGGAATTTAGAAAGAATTTAGTAACAAATCAAAAATCTCTCCTTCATTTTTCGATAGAAGAGTCAATCAAAAATAACTCCAAGAACATCGAATCATTGAAGTACCAAATCTTTAGCTATGTTTTTGTTGTTTGCTGAAAATTTCTATAAAGATCTGCTGCCAGTTTTATTAGGGTTTCCTTTTCGTTTTTCGAAGGATCTTCGATAACTATTTGGAGTAGCCCATTTAGTATTCTACCAACCATAGGACCAGGAGGTATGTTAAGAGCACTCATAATATCATACCCATCAACCTTCAGATCTTTGAGACTTATAGCATTTTCTTGTTCTATTATCATGAGTATTCTATCTTTGAGTTTCTGTAAGGATACACTACCTGGCTTTCTCTTACCACTACCTATCCTATCAGCCTCTCTTAGGATGAATAAATCATCCAACAAATCAAGTCCCACATTCCTCATAAATCTTCTAACTGCACTATCAGTCCACTCATCAGTATAATAGAACATATGATGCCTGACAAGTCTAGTTATATAATCAATATCATCATTACTAAATCTTAACCTTTTCAAAATTCTTTTTGTCATTCCTGCACCAACAACTTCATGATTATAGAATGTTGAGACATCAATTCCATTTTCTATAACTTCTTGTTTTGTAACAGGTTTAGCTATATCGTGAAAAAGCCCAGCTAGTTTGAGTCTGTATATTCTTTTTTGATCATTTACTCCTTCAATGAAATCTGATATCTTATCGCAAGTCAATAACGAATGATAATATACATCATATTTATGATATACATTTTGACTAACACCATAGCAATCTTGGAGTTCAGGTAATATATAACTAAGTAATCCTGTCTCTCGCATATACTCTATTCCTATTGATGGTTTGTATGAAAGCATTATTTTTATTATTTCATCTCTGACTCTTTCAGCAGATATCTTGGTTATGTTCTCAGCCTTGTTTTTTATTGCTAAAAGTGTCTTTTCCTCTATCCTAAAATTAAGCTTAGAAGCAAATCTACATGCTCTTAACATTCTAAGCGCATCTTCCTCGAATCTAACCTCAGGATCTCCAACGGCTCTTATTATACCATTTTTTAAATCTTCCATACCCCCAAACTCATCAATTATCTCACCCTTAATAAGATCAAGAGCCATAGCATTTATGGTAAAATCTCTACGAGCAAGATCTTCCCTTATATTCCTAGTAAATACAACCTCAGAAGGATGTCTATAATCATAATAATTTTTATCTATCCTAAAAGTTGTTATTTGATAATTCTTACCATTATGAAATACAGTAACAGTACCATGTTTTATACCTGTCGGTATAACAAGCAGTTTCTTCCTCTGGAATATCCTTGTAACCTCATCTGGCTCAGCAGACGTCGCAAAATCCCAATCCGCATCTTCAGGTATTGATTTGTAGAGAATAAAATCTCTAACTATTCCACCAACAACATAACATTCATAACCATTATCAGCAAGTGTTTTAGATATAAACATCGGCATCTCCAGTGGATTGTTTTTTATTTCTTCAGTTATACTCATAAGTCTTAAATTATAAATATAAAAGCTCCATCCTATAAAGAAAAACAAATAACCAAGTAACAATAAAAAACATACTTCCCCATACAGGATACAAAAAGTATTGTATAAATAACAAGATCAAGTTACTCCCTTTAAATATTAAACCTTTCAAAGTTAATTACAAAGACATAAATACCTTCATTTAAAATATCCGACAGTTTTTAGATAATTACCCCAATAAAAGAGGTATTTTATGGAAAGATTATCAAAATACATTAATCTTCTTGTTTCAAAGCCATTCATAAAAAAGCTTTCTACAATATTACTTTCAACCATAATGTTCCTATTGATAATTTCAACAACATCATTCTCAAACATAGGTGAAATCGAAGGGTACAAAATAAACAAGATAATAATAACAGGCCTAAGTAAACAAGCAGAAAGCATTATAAGAGACAATATAAATCTTAGAGAGGGAGATGAAATCGATACTGACAAAGTTATAAAAACAACAAAAGATATCTACAACCTAAACGTGGTATACGAGTTCACATTAGAGTATGAGATAATAGATAAGTCAAGAAAACTAATAAACATATACGTAAACGGTAAAGAACTTGATATTGTAAAAGATATCAAGATAAAAGGTAATAAAAGTATTAACACTGATGATCTCAAAGAACTTATATTCATAAAGAAGGATGACTATGTTAGTGAATACAAAATAATATCCTCAGTTTATGCTATAAAGCAGAAATATAGAGAAGAAGGATTACTCGATGTCTTAGTTAGACATTACTTTTCAAGTGAAGATAATAAACTTATCCTTAATTTTGATATAGAAGAAGGTCCAAGAAGTATTGTCAAAAAAATAACGTTTGTGGGGATTTCAAACATCAATGATGGAGATCTCAAAGGTATAATGGATACTAAGGAAGAAGTAAAGTTCATAGGAATACCTATAACAAGGGGCTACTTTGATCCAGATAAATTTTCAAAAGACATAGAAAAAGTCAAGTACTTCTATTCAAGTAAAGGATTTATAGATGCAGCTATAATTTCAACAAACATCGCTGTTTCAAACTACTATGACAATCAAACAAACCTAGTTGAAAAACATATATACATATCAATAACAGTCGAAGAAGGGCAAAAATACTATTTCGGAGATGTTGAAATTAAAGGAGATATAAAAGTATTTACCAAAAATGAACTAATTAAGAAATTTCCACTCCTAAAAGGTGATGTATTTGCCCAGGATCAAATAGATAGATGGTTGTATAACATTAACAGAATGTACTGGGATAGGGGATATATCTTCGCAAGGATTGATAAAAAAGTTGATAAAAACAAAGAAACTAGGTTTATAAATCTAGAAGTTGACATAACAGAAGGAGACATAGGACATATTGGTAGCATACTAGTGGTTGGTAATACATATACAAAAACTCATGTCATAGAAAGAGAACTTGAAATCAAAGAAGGAGAAATATTCACAGTCTACAAACTTCAGAGAAGTGTTGAAAAACTAAATATGACGCAATACTTTGAGAAGGTTGAATGGGAAGTTAGAGAAGGAGAAGCCGAAGGGATAATGGATCTAATATTCAAAGTTAAAGAAGGTAGAACAGGACTTATATCTCTATCAGCAGGATATGGCTCTGTAAGTGGATTTACAATGGGGGGAAGCATATCACATATAAATCTCTTTGGAACTGGTAAGAAAATACAAGGTAGAATTGACATAGGTCAATACCAACAAGGTATAAACCTATCATTTACAGAACCATATCTTTTTGATTCCTTTTATTCACTATCAACATCAATATACTTCTACAACACATTAGTGAGAGACATAATAGTTGACGATAACTCCGATGGAACTCCGGAAAATACCAACGGCAGCTACTGGCAAACTAAAGTAGGTATAGGACTCAATATAGGTAGAAGATTAGGTAGTTACTACACTTTAGGAGTTGGATATTCTATCTATTCAACCATAACTCATGACAAAAACTTCAATACTCCATACGATAGTAATGTAGCAAGAGAATTGTCGTTAACATACGTCGACAATTGGTGGGAGGTATACAGAGGAAAACTAAAAAGCACTCTTAGTCTAAGTTTATCATTCGACAGTAGAAATAATCCTTTGGTACCAACAAAAGGGTTAAATGGAGGGATTTACATAGATTATGTAGGACATCTTATAGGTGGATTTTTTGAGTTTATAAAGCTAAGCGGTAACTTTTCTTTCTACCAAGCAATACCTATAACAGAAGATTACAACATAGTATGGGTTCTATACACAGTCCAAGGTATTATGCTACCACAAATTAATGGAAGATTAGAATACGAAATACTTGATCTATTCTGGTTTGATGGATATTATGAGCTTAGAGGATGGAGTGGATATGGTATAAGAGGTAAAGCAAAAGCCTTCTATTCAACCGAACTCAGAGCACCCATAGTAGGGAATGAATTATGGGCTACAATATTCGGAGATCTAGGTAATGCATTCCAAGATTCTTCATTATACACAACAGATATAAATAGTTATTATGGTAGCTTTGGAATAGGAGCAATGATAAACATTCCGGGATTTCCAATAAGATTGTACCTAGCAAGACAGTTTACCATAAAAGACAATAAACCCCAACTATACACAAGTGATCAATTCTTCAACAACTGGCAGTTTGTCTTTGCTATCCAAGGACTATTCTAAATAAAACCTAAAACCAGCAAGTAAAAAACAATACTCAAATTTCGTTAAACTAAAAATCTAGTATACGAATATATCATAATTTCAACATGAGAAAAGTTGTATTTTTACTTGTTATATCAATATCTGCTTTTTATTCAATCTTAACAATATGGTTTGCGTATAGCTTTGGGAATAAAATGCTAGAAAATCTCAATTTTACTCGCATATCAAAAGATATTGAAAGAATAACGACTCACATAAATAAAGAAAACATTAAAGAAGCTAAAGAAGAATTACTATCACTCGACAAAAGAATTAATTTCTTAATAGTCTCACAAGAAGAGATATTAAGGAATTCAATGAACATGGTAATAAAAACATCAGGAGCAACATTTTTATTCTTCGTATCACTCTCAATTGTTCTTTCATTTCTCGTTACAAGACAATTAAAGGTATTAGTAGATTTTTTATCAAGCTTTAAACTACCAATAAACACTGAAATTAACATACCTAAAACTATCTTCAAAGATATAAACAGTATATCTATATCTTTTCAAAACCTAATATTAAGATTAGTAGAATATGAAAAACGAGTTACAGAACTTGAGAGATTTGAAGGGTGGAAAGACATAAGCAAAGTCATAGTTCATGAAGTAGGAAATATGCTAACACCTATATATACCGAAGTCAAAAACTCTATACAAAATCACAAAGAACTAAACTTTGAAACCTTAGTCAGAATTGACAAAATGCTAAATAATATAAATGATTTTTTATCCAAAATCAGAGAAATCTCATCTCTTCCGAAACCAATTCTAACAAAACAGAATATCATAGATATCTTAGAAGAACTCAGATTATTTTTCACTTTTGACCTTGAAACTAGCAGTAAAAATATCTTAGTTATGGTCGACAGAGTTTTAATCATGAACGCATTCGCTAACATACTCAAGAACAGTTTTGAAGCAATAAAAGACAATGGCAAAGTAAAGGTTAACGTTAAAACTGAAGAAGAAATAGTAATAATAACTTTCTGGGATAATGGAGGTGGAATACCAACAGAGGTTATTGAAAAAATCTTCGACTTTGGAATCTCCTACAAAAAAGGGGGCAAAGGTATAGGACTAGCAATCACAAAAAAAATAATACTTGATAATAAGGGTACCGTAAATGTAAAAACAAACCTATCTGAAGGAACAACAGAAATCATAGTTAAACTACCCATCCTTGCAGATTCTTAAATTATCTGACAAAACTCAAAAGCAAAATCTAAAACCTTACAGGTTCTATTTTAAAAACAAAACAATCTCTAAGTGACTATAATCTATACTTCAAAGTAATGTTTAACCTTCTACCCCATACCGCTCTTGATTGATCTAAATCTTTAAACTCATAATATTCGAAAAATGGTTCAGCATTTATGTTGACCAAAACTTCTTCCCCCAATAACTCATCTCTTGGCAAAGAGATTATAAAATGTGCTAATAACTTTTCAGCTTCATCTATACTGTTAACTGAAACAGTCGAGATTTTATTATTATTCTGAAAGTAAACAACAAACTTATTTTTTGAAATGTCATATATTACTTTGTTAGTAATCCACCAATTAAATGATACCCTAGACACTGAGAAGGACACACCAACTATAAAACCTGATGGAATACCTTTCTCAACAAGCTTCTTAAACTTACTATTGAAGGCGTTTTTGAGACTAAACGAAAATTCAAAATTACCCTTGGACGTTTCATAAAATCTAGGATTTTCTACACCTACCTCAGTTGTTGATAAAACCGAGATACCTATCAAAATACCGATAATTCTAATTCCTTCCACAAATGGATAAAATATGCTACCAATAAACCTTATTAGATCTATCATAATTAATTTCAAAAGAGTGGTAACCCACCCTTAAGATTTAAGATATTACAATCTTTCAGTTCTACCACCAAAGGTTACAGTCAAATCTAGTTTAAAATTATGATCTCCAAATTTAGGCTCTCCTACAACAGTAGTATTATCAGTTGCAAGCATAAAGATATAACTAAGTTTCAAAAGTAACCCAATAGTACCATGAGATCTAAATCTGGTATTATCGGATATTTGAACAATATTTTCAGAAACTATAAGTTGACCATGTGTAAGTATACCTAACTCAAAGCAAGTTCCTCCATAAGATATATAGTTATTGTGAGAATATGGATTTTTGGCTATTGTGTCAAAATCTACTACCTCAGACTTTGTCTTAAAACTAATAACATAACTACCACCACCAAAACCTAAAATCGGTACTATTGAAATATTAGGACTCTTTAATAAAGCATATCCCAACTCAAAGAAACCAAAACCTCCCGACACTCCTACAACAATATTGGTACCATTAAGATTATTCTCTACTGAAGATGATCTAACTGAAAAACCTACTCCACCCATCAAAACATTTCCTGAGTAACCAAAACCTTGTCCTCCTATCACAAAAATTACATCATTAAGTTTTTTAGAATATCCTAAACTATGTAGTCTATCATTCAAGCTATTTATACTTGGAGAATAAATAGCACCAAAAGTCACACCTCCAAACCCTTCTCCATAAAACATACTATCAGATATCACCTTAATATTACTCTCCTCAGCATTAACCCGGAGTCCAGCCAACACAAGAAACATAATCAAAATTAAAAAAATCGCTTTCCTTGTAACATCTTTCATAAATACCTCCTTAACATGGAATATCTATACAATTAGCATGCCAAAACATTGTATCACTGTACTAACATTCCGGAAAGTATTCATTCAATATAGTAATTTCAAATTCCAAGAATACATGAATATATATAGATTAATGTAAAAATTTCAAAAATTTAACAAAAACAATATAAAATCAGGAAAATCAAACAGAAATCTTAAATTCAAAGTAATTTTTATATCAAAACCGATATATCATTTTCGATAATTCATGCAAATTCATTTACATCTCGTATTTAAAAACTCCATAAACTACACAAACCCAAATATCATCATATATTTACATGAGTAACATAAATACCACAAAAAGATTCAAGCCACTAACAGTTACGGAATTATTAAACTTTATTGGGACAAATTAAATCATTGAGAATCTATGGTGTATGACTTATGTTATATTTTCCTTACTTATCCTGGTAGGACTAACTATATCATACCTACTTGTAAAATTCCTAAGAAAAGCTACAGAAATGGTAATGAGTCACGAAACTAAAGACAAAGCAGAAATGAGGAGACTATTATCTTCAATAAGTTTTTGGATAATCCTATTACTTTTTACAGTTTATGTCAATATGCTGATAATCTTCATGTTAGAAATACCAAAGCAAAATCTAGATATTATATCTAAAGTTTTCATCTCCCTTTATGTTTTCGTTGGATCTATAATCTTAGGAAAGATCGTAAGTAGTATAGTATTTCCTACCATAGCAGAGAGAGTGAGAAAAATAACAGGAACTACAGATATATCTTTCTCTGTTACCATAATGTCAAATATAATAGGCTTAGTTTTTGTAGTAATTGGAATTGGAGTACTCCTAGCACTTTGGAACATTTCATTAATACCATTGATTACAACATTAGGCATAGGAGGTTTGGCAGTTGCAATTGCTCTTCAAGATACTCTTGCAAATTTTTTTGCAGGAATACAAGTACTCCTAGTACATCAAGTTAGAGTTGGAGACTATGTAAAACTAGAAGGTGGAGATGAGGGTTTTGTAGTAGACGTAAATTGGAGGAATACAACCGTAAGAGACTTATTCAATAACATAATTATAATCCCAAATTCAAAACTTATAAGTAGTATAGTGAAAAATTTTTATCTACCAGACCAAAGTATGTCAATACTTGTACCAGTTGAAGTATCTATCGAAAACGATCTGAAATTTGTAGAAGACATTACTCTTAAAGTAGCAAAGGAAGTTCAACAAACTGTTGAAGGTGCTGATAGAAATTGGATTCCTCTAATTAGATACACATCTTTCACAGATTACTCTGTCAAATTTAACGTAGTTTTGCGAGTAGTAGAATACACATACCAGTTTCCTTTAAAACACGAATTTTTGAAAAAATTACACTCAGTATACAAATCAGAAAGAATTAGGTTCTCTGTACCCATGCTCAACATAAAAAACTAGTGCAAAATTTAAAGTCTTATCAGCTCTAAGCACAAATTATCTAAAACTATCTATAAATATCTTTATACCTAAAACTCCCAAAATTAACCCAAATATCCTTGAAAGTATCCTAGAATCAACTTTTTGTGCTACCGAGGCACCTATAAGTGCTCCAAACAGCATTCCGACAAACATAACTACTGAATATTCAATTTTAACATTACCATTCTTGTAATATGTTATTGCTCCAAACAAGAAAGAAGGTAAAGTAAACGCCAAAAGTGTGGTACCTTGGGCTAATTTTTGATCAAAACCAAATACATAAACAAGAAAAGGTATAAGAAATGTCGCTCCTCCTATACCAACAAGCCCACTAAACACTCCTGTAAACCCTGAAAACACAAGTAAAAGTAGCATCTTCAGTATATCCATTTTATTCCCCTATAACCTTTATTATAACTCTTTTTCTTCTTTGACCATCAAACTCAGCATAAAAAACTTCCTGCCAAGGTCCTAAATCAAGTTCCCCATTTGTTATAGGCAATATAACCTCATGGCCAACTAATATGCTTCTCAAATGTGCATAACCATTATCCTCACCTGTGTGATGATGATGATAATTCGCATTCATTGGCGCAAGGTTTTCCAACAATTCACTTAAGTCTCTTTGAAACCCACTTTCATTATCGTTCACAAACACACCAGCAGTAATATGCATAGCAGAAACCAAAACAAATCCTTCCTTAACTCCACTCTTCTTAACAACTTCTCTAACAGTATCGGTTATCCTTATATATTCAACTCGATTCTTAGTATTAAACCAAATATACTCTGTATAGGCCTTCATAAGCAAATATTTTATATGTTTAACACTAAACCTATCCAATAAATTTGAAAAAAAAAAAAAAAAAAAAA